>JAFDWG010000317.1 GCA_018268605.1 Actinomycetota bacterium
GCGTCTCATGGAGGTCACAGCCTGCCAGGACCTCCATGAGACGCCCAGGACACCGGCCCTAGGACTGCCCCAAACCCCCGAACCCCCTAAGGGACCCCCTACCCCAAAACTTTGGGGTCCCCGTTTGGGGTTCGCCCCGATGTGCGGATCGCTCTCCCGGCGGAAGCTGGCCTCATCGACCACTTCGAATCCGAGGAGAACACGATGAGCACCAACGACACCCTGCAGACCCGACGCTCTCCGGCCGCGCTGCGCGCCGAGGTGGGCGGTGAGGTCCACTGCCCGGGCGAGCCGGGCTACGACGCCGCCCGGGCCGGCTTCAACCTTGCCGTCGACCAGCGGCCGGCGGCGATCGTCGTCCCCCGCTCCCCCAAGGAAGTCGCCGCGGTGATGCGCTTCGCCCGCCGCGAGGGGTTTCGCGTCGCGCCGCAGCGCACCGGCCACAACATGGGGCCATTGGGACGGCTCGAAGAATCGATCCTGCTGAAGACCAACGCGATGGACCGGGTCTCGATCGACACTCCGTGCCGGCGGGCGAGGGTCGGCGCCGGGGCCCGCTGGGAGGACGTCGTCCCGGCCGCGTCGGAGCTCGGCCTCGCCGCCCTGCACGGCTCGACCCCGGACGTCAGCATCGCCGGCTACACGCTCGGCGGCGGCATGGGCTGGTACGCCCGCAAGCACGGGCTCGCCGCCAACCACGTGACCGCGATCGAGGTCGTCACCCCCGACGGCGAGATCCGTTGCGCGACGCCGGAGCGAGATGCCGAGCTCTTCTGGGCGCTCCGCGGCGGCGGCGGCAACTTCGGCGTGGTGACCGCGCTGGAGTTCGAGCTCTTCCCGATCGAGGACATCTACGCCGGCGTGCTCTTCTTCCCGATCGAGCGCGCCCGTGAGGTGCTGCACGCCTGGCACGAGTGGACGGCGGAAGCGCCCGAGGACGTCACCTCGGTCGGCCGCGTCCTGCAGTTCCCGCCGATGCCCGAGGTCCCCGAGCCGATGCGCGGCAAGTCGTTCGCCGTGATCGAGGCCGTCTTCCTCGGCGAGGTGGCCGAGGCCGACCGGATGCTGGAGCCGCTGCGGGCGCTCGGCCCGGCGATGGACACCTTCGCCGTCCAGCCCCCGGCCGGGATCGCCGAGCTCCACATGGACCCACGCGACCCCGTCCCCTATGACTCCGCCCACGCGATGTTGGGGGAGCTGGACGCGGCGGCGATCGATGCCTTCGTCGACGCGGCCGGGGCCGAGTCGGGGTCGGCGCTGATCTCGGTCGAGCTCCGTCACGCCGGTGGCGCGCTGGCGCGGGCCGCCGAGGGTGCGGGAGCGGTCGCCACCCTGCCCGGCTCCTACGCCTTCTTCGCAGTCGGGATCGCCGACCCGATGCTGGCGGAGAAGACCGACGCCGACCTGGCTCGGGTCGAGGGCGCGATGGCTCCCTACGAGGCGGGCCACTACCTCAACTTCGTCGAGGAGAAGGCCGACGCCGCCGGGTTCTTCCCGCCCACCGTCGCGATGCGGCTGGAGGCGGCGCGAGACACCTACGACCCCGAGCGCGTGATGCACGCCAACCACGAGATCGGCGCCCGCTGAGCGCGGCGCCGACGGAGAGGAACAAGACGATGACGATGAAACGAAGCGACAAGATCATCGCGATCGCGATGGCCCTCGGGCTCGCGATCGCGATGATCGCCGCCTTCGCAGGACGGGCTGAGGCGACCACCTCCGGGAACGGATTCCAGGTCGCGAAATTCAAGATCGAGATCGAAGGGACCCAGACCTCGACCTGGCATCGCGCGGTCGAAGCGGCGGACGAATGCGGCATCAGCGACCACTCCTTCGGCCGCGAGAAGGTCAGCTTCCACACGACCAAGCCGATCTACGTCGACGCCACCCACATGCCGGGCGAATTCAATCCGCAGATGTTCGCCACCGGGACGCTGGGCATACCTGCCACCGCCAAGGTCCAGCGGAACTTTACCCCGGTGATCACCGGGCCCGCGAAGACCTGCGAAGAAAACGGCGGCGGTGCTGAAGCGACCAAACCAGATTGCGGAACCAGGACCGTGAAGAACTGGGGCCTCAACCTGGACTACGCGCGGGACAAGAAAGATGCCCTCCTGCTCAGCGGCAAAGGCAGCGAAACGGACCCTTACGCGAACTGCCCCGGCGACGGCATCGATGGCTTCCCGTGGCTCCTGGTCGAAGGCTCAGGCCACCAGGGCAAATACATCTACGCCGAAGTGAGCCAGGACGAGCTGTTCGACCCGAAGTTCCAGAAGTGGATCGCGATCGGCCACGGCTCGGCAAAAGACAGCGGCTCAGGCTGGTGGTCGAAGACCGAAATCACCTACTCGGTCTCCTTCACGCGGCTGCACAAATAGCTCATTTCGCGAGTGACAAGAGCGTCAATTGCCTCTAGCCTCCCCCGGTCTCGTTCAACAAGTCCGAGGGAGCTGGATGGCAATCGACGTCTTGTCGCGTGGTAGCGACACCTATGAAGCAAATCGCGGCGCGTTCAACCTCCTGCTGAGCCAGGAGCCGGCCGGGATCGTGACGCCGACCGGGGCCGCCGATGTGGTCGACGCGGTCGAGTACGCGAAGGCCGAGGGGCTGCGGATCGGCGCCCAGCGGACCGGCCACGCGGCCGAACCGCTCGGCGACCTCTCGGGCACCCTCCTGGTCCGTACGGCGGCGATGGACACGGTGTCGATCGACGCCGAGCGGCGGATCGCCCGGGTCGGCGCCGGGACCCTCTGGGGCGACCTCGTCCCGCGGGCCTCCGACCTCGGCCTGGCCGCCTGCCACGGCTCCTCCCCGACCGTCGGCATCGTCGGCTACAGCCTCGGCGGTGGGGTCGGTTGGTACGCGCGCAAGCACGGGCTGCAGGCCAATCGCGTCACCGCGGTCGAGCTGGTGGACGCGACCGGCAGCGAACGCCGGGTGGACGCCGCGAACGACCCCGAGCTCTTCTGGGCGCTCCGCGGCGGGGGCGGCGACTTCGGCATGGTCACCGCGCTCGAGTTCGAGCTGCTGCCGATCGCGGAGGTCTTCGCCGGAGCGCTCTTCTTTCCGGTCGAACGGGCGAGCGAGGTGCTCCACGCCTGGCACGAGTGGACGATGGGCGCGCCCGAGGAAATCACCTCGGTCGGCCGCCTCCTCTCCTTCCCGCCGCTGCCGGAGATCCCGGAGCCGCTCCGGGGCCAGGACTTCGCAGTGATCGAGGCCGTCGCACTCCTGCCCGAGGCGCAGGCGGCCGAACTGCTGGCGCCGTTGCGCACCCTCGACGGCGTGGCGATGGATACCTTCGCGTCCCAGCCCCCGGCCGGGCTGGCGGGCCTGCACATGGATCCTCCCGAGCCCGCCCCCTACGCCGGTCACGGGATGCTGGTCGGGGAACTCGGAACCGACGGCATCGACGCTCTGCTCGCCGCGGTCGGTCCCGGCTCACCCTCGAAACTGATCTCGGTGGAGCTCCGCCACGACGGCGGCGCCCTGGCGAAGAGCGACCCCTCCCACGGCGCGATGGACCGGCTCCCGGGCGAGTTCCTGATGTTCGGGGTCGGGATCGTCCCCGAGCCCGCGGCCCTGGCGCCGACCAAGGAATGGCTGGCGACGATGGCCGACGCGGTGAAGCCCTGGGACGCGGGCCGCTACCTCAATTTCTCCGACGAGACGCTGGACATCGGCGCCGCCTTCCCACCGGAGACGTGCGAGCGTCTGCGGGCGGCGAAGGCGAAGTACGACCCCGAGAACCTCTTCCACGCCAACCACCCCGTGGTCTAGCGGCGGCGTGGGGGCGCCTCGCGGTGTCCTCGGTCGCTCGCCTCGGGTCACGCACTGGAGTGCGCTCCCCTCGCCTCGCTTCCCTGCGTCCTTGCGAGGCTGGCCCACGCCACCGCTAGGAGGCTAACCCTGCTGCGGCGGAGCGCCTACCGCATGGGCCCCGCCGTCTACGTGGATGATTTCGCCGGTCGTCGCGCGGCTCAGGTCACTGAGGAGGAAGAGGGCCGCGTCGGCGACCTGGGTGGCGTCGTGGGGGTCCCAGCCGAGGGGGGCGGCATCGCCCCAGAGGGCCTCGAGGTCGGAGAAGCCGCTGATGCCCGACGCCGCCGCGGTGTGAACCGGGCCCGCGGAGATCAGGTTGGCGCGGATGCCCTGCGGGCCCAGGTCGCGGGCGAGGTAACGGTTGACCGACTCGAGCGCGGCCTTGGCGACACCCATCCAGTCGTAGGACGGCCAGGCGACGGTGGCGTCGAAGTCGAGGCCGACCAGGGCGCCGCCATCGGTCATCAAGGGCGCGGTCGCCTCGGCGAGAGCCTTGTAGGAGTAGGCGCTGGTCTCGAAGGCGACCTTGGCGCTGTCGCGCGGCGTCGCCATGAAGTCGCCGCCGATCGCGTCGCCGGGGGCGAAGGCGATCGCGTGGACGGCGCCGTCGACGGTCCCCCAGCGGCTCTTCAGCTCGTCGCGCAGGGCGGCGATGTCCTCGTCGGAGTTGACGTCCAGCTCCAGTACGTCCGGCGCCGGGTCGAGCCGCGCGGCCGAGCGCTCGGTCATCCGCTTCACCCGACCGAAGCTCGTGAGCAGCACCTCGGCCCCCTGCGCCTGCGCCCGCTCGGCAATCGAGAACGCGATGCTGTGGCGGTTGACGATGCCGGTGACCAGGATCTTCTTGCCCTCGAGGATCACGCTTGCGTCCCTTCCATGTCGAAGTCGATGCCGAGCTCGTGGCTCAGGTATTTGGACGATTCGCGGGCGACGAGCCGGTGGCCCTCGCTCGACGGATGCAGCCCGTCGTGGGAGAACGTAGCCGGATCGCGCAGCGCCGGGTGGCCCGCCACCGGCAGGCAGAGGACGCCGTAGCGCTCCGCCGCCGCCCGGGTGACGTCGTTCAGTTCCTTCGTCGCCTCGGTCAGCCGGGCTTCGGTGCGCGGGCGCAGGTCCATGAAGTGCCAGCCCTCCGGCGCGGTCGCGGTGACGAGCATCGCCTCGGGCGCGCCCTCGCGCAGCCGCCGCAGGATCTCGTCGAAGTTCTTCGCGTACCCCTCGACGTCGGGACGCGTCGCCAGGAGCACGTCGTTGGCACCGCAGATGACGGTGACGAAGTCCGGCTCGAGCGCCAGCGCCGGATCGATCTGCCCCTCCAGCACTTCGGCGCTGGTGGCACCGTCTACGGCCAGGTTCGCGTAGCGCAGCTTCGGATTCACGCGGCGCATCCCGGCGGCCAGCAGGTCCGCCCAGCGCTCGGCGTCGATCGAATCGCGCCCCGCGGTGAAGCTGTCGCCTAGCGCCGCGTAGGCGCGGACGACGGAACCGCTCAACGGCCCCTCAGGGACCGCAGCGCCCAGGCGAGGCTCTCGCGGCTGGCGTCGGGGTCGATCACCTCGTCGACCCAGCCGGACGCGGCCGCCGCGGGCGCGGTGAGATGCTCGGCTGCGTAGGCGTCGGCGAGCTCGTCGCGGGAGAGCGACTCGTCTTCGCGCAGGCGCCGCCCGTGGACGATGCCGACCGCTTGGCGCGCGGCCATGATCCCGATCTGGGCGTTGGGCCAGGAGAAGACGACATCGGCGCCGAGGTCTTTGGAGTTCATCGTGATCGCGGCGCCGCCGAAGGCCTTGCGCAGGACCAGCGTCACCTTCGGCACCCGGGCGCCGGCGAAGGCGCGCAGCAGGGAGGCGCCGTGGCGGATCACGCCGGCTTCCTCCTGGACCTTGCCGGGCAGGAAGCCGGGGGTGTCGACGAAGACGAGGAGCGGGATGCCGAAGCGGTTGCAGTCGTCGACGAAGAGCGCCGCCTTCTCCGAGGCGGCGGCGTCGATCACGCCGCCGAGCTGGCGCGGCTGGTTGGCGATCAGGCCGACCGGGCGACCCTCGAGGCGGGCGAAGGCGGTGACCATGTTCGGCGCCCAGCGCGGCGAAAGCTCCAGCAGCGAGCCGCCGTCGAGCACCGCGTTCGCCACGTCGCGGACGTCGTAGACCTTGCGCTGCTCGAGCGGGACGATCACCCCCGGGTCTCCGAGGTCCGGGTCGATGACCAGGTGCGGGTGTGGGTTGCCGCCGATCGTCTGCGGCAGCAGGCTGAGCAGCTGGCGGGTCTTCATCACCGCGTCGGCGGCGTCCTCGGCGATCAGGTCCGCGACCCCATTGCGGCCGTGGACCTTCGGCCCGCCGAGCGCCTCCATCGAGATCTCTTCGCCCATCGCCTCGGCGACGACTTTCGGCCCGGTGAGGAACATCCGGGACTCCTTGGTCATCACCACGTAGTCGGTGAGCGCCGGCGAGTAGGCGCCGCCGCCCGCGGAGACGCCGGAGAGGATCGAGATCTGGGGCACCTTCCGCGACAGCTCGACGCTGGCGCGGAAGATGCGGCCGTAGCCCGCGAGGGCAGCGTGGCCCTCCTGCAGGCGCGCCCCGCCGGAGCGGACGAAGCCGACCACCGGCGCGCCCGCGTCGCCCGCCATCCGCATCGTGCGGACGATCGTGTCGGCATGGACCTCGCCGAGGCTGCCGCCGAGGAAGGCCGGGTCCTGGGCGTAACAGAAGACCGGCCGCCCGTCGACCTCACCGGCACCGGCGGCGACCCCGTCGCCCAGGGTCGCCCGCTCGCCCAGGCGCATGCTCGAGACGCCGGAGCGGATCGGCCGGAACGAACCCGGGTCACAGAGCATCTGCAGCTGCCCGAGGGGCGTGTCGGTAGGAGCGGGAGGAGGGGCTTTGACGGCAGTTGCCATAGGCGCTTTCAGTCGGACCGGGGGCTAGTTGACAGAGGAGAGGACGAGGACGGCGTTGTGGCCGCCGAAGCCGAACGAGTTGGAGATCGCGACGACCGGACCATCTCCGTCGACTATCGGTTTAGCTGACCCTTCGACGTAGTCAAGATCCAACCCCTCTTCTGGCTGTTCATAGCCGACAGTCGGGGGGGCTTCGCGACGCCTGAGGGCTTCGATCGTGGCAATCGCCTCGACCGCGCCGGCCGCGCCGAGCAGGTGCCCGATCGCCGACTTGGTCGAGCTGACCGGGATGTCGGAGGCCCGCTCGCCGAGCGCCGCCTTGATCGCCTTCGTCTCCGCCGCGTCGTTCAGCGGCGTCGAGGTGCCGTGGGCGTTCACGTAGTCGACGTCGACCGCGGAGATGCCCGCGTCCTCGAGCGCGAACTGGATCGCCTTCGCCGCCGCCTCCCCCTCGGGCTGGGGAGCCGTCAGGTGGTGGGCGTCGGCGGTGACGCCGTAGCCGGTCACCTCGCCGAGGATCGTCGCGCCGCGCTTTTCCGCGGCCTCCTTCTCCTCGAGGACGAGGACGCCGGCGCCCTCCCCCATCACGAAGCCGTCGCGGCGCGCGTCGAACGGGCGCGAGATGCCCGAGGCCGACGTCGCTTCCATCGCCGCGAAGGCGGAGGTGGCGACGCCGGTGATGCAGGCCTCGGCACCGCCGGTGACCATCGCGTCGGCATCGCCGGCCTGGATGATCCGGACGGCGTCGCCGATCCCGTTGTTCCCAGCCGCGCAGGCCGAGGAGACGGCGTAGGTGTGGCCCTGCAGGCCGTGGCGCATCGACACCGCGGCGGCCGCGGCGTTCCCCATCATCAGCGGCACCGCCAGCGGCGAGACCGCTTTCGGGCCTTTGGTGATGAGTTTCTCCTGCTCACGCTCGAGCGAGACGAGGCCGCCGATCCCGGTCGCGATGACGCAGCCGACCTTGTAGCGGTCGTACGGCAGCTCGCCCTCGTCGCCGAAGGCCTGCCTGATCGCTTCGTCCCCGGCGACGATCGCCATCTGGGTGAAGCGGTCGGCGCGCCGCACCTCCTTCTTCGACATGAAGTCGGTCGGCTCGAAATCGAGGCAACGGCCGTAGCCGTCGGCGATCCCGACCTCACCCGCCATCCAGCGGTCGATCAGAGGGTCGGAGCCGATCCCCAGCGGGGTGACGGCACCGACTCCCGTGATGACGACGCGGCGCGTCATCCTGCTTTCGCGACGACCAGATCGATGACCTCGCCGACGGTCTTGACGTCCTTGACGTCGTCGCCTTTCAGCTCGACGCCGTACTCGTCCTCGACGATCTGGGCCAGCTCGACGAGGTCGAGCGAGTCGACGTCGAGGCTCTCCAGGGTCGCCTCGCGGGAGAGGTCGTCACGCTCGGTCCCGAGCTCGACGAGACCGTCGTAGATCGTCTTCTCGACGCTCTCGGTGCTCACTTGCGTTGCCATTTCGTTTCTCCTTTGTCCTGTTCTGCAGCTAGGCGCTGAGGCCGCCGTCCACGGTCAGCGTCGTTCCGGTCACGTATGAAGCTTCTGGGGAGGCGAGGAAGCGGATGCAGGCCGCGACCTCCTCCGGGGTTCCGATCCGGCGGGCCGGGATCGCCTTCGCCATGTCCCCCTCGAGCACGTCCTCGGTGAAGGCGGTCTCGATCAGGCCGGGAGCGACGGCGTTCACGGTGACCCCCCGCCGCGCCACCTCGGCGGCGACGGTCTTGGTGAACCCTATGACCCCGGCCTTCGAGGCCGAGTAGTTGGCCTGCCCAGGGTTGGCGCGGATGCCGGCGACGCTCGCCAGGTTGATCACACGGCCGAAGCGGGCGCGCATCATCTTCGGGAGCACCGCGCGGGTCGCGCGGAAGGTCGAGGTGAGGTTGGTGTCGATCACGGTCGCCCAGTCCTCGTCGGTCAGGGACGGCGAGAGGTTGTCGACGCGGACGCCGGCGTTGTTGACGAGGACGAGCACCGGGCCGTCGTCGCCGGGCTCGGTCATCCGTCTTACGTCATCGGCGTCGGCGACGTCTCCCTGCCAGAGCGCCGCGGAGCCGCCCGCGCTCTCGATCCGGGACACGACCTCCTTGGCCCCCGCCTCGTCGGAGCGGTAGTTGACGCGGACGTGCCAGCCGTCGCCGGCCAGCGCCAGCGCGGTCGCAGCTCCGATCCCACGCGACGAGCCGGTCACCAGCGCGCAGCCCTCGGGACGTGCCGTCGTCGAATCAGACACCGACGCTCACCGCCCCTCCCCACTCGATCACGGTCGCGCCCCAGCTGAGCCCGGCGCCGAAGGCGCCGAGGAGGACGCGCGAGCCCTCGCGCAGGTGCCCGGCGCGCTTGGCCTGGGCGAGCGCCAGAGGGATCGTCGCGGCCGAGGTGTTGCCAAGCTTGGCGATGCAGTCGACTACCCGATCACCCGCGATCCCCAGCCGTTCGCCGACCGCACGAAGGATCCGCGCGTTGGCCTGGTGGTAGACGAAGAGGTCGATGTCGTCAAGCCCGAGGCCGGCCCGCTCGACCGCCTCGGACGTCGAGGCGCTCATCATGTCGACCGCGTACTTGAAGGTCTCGTGACCCTGCATCTCGATCTTCAGGGTCTCGCGTGGGATCTTGATCAAGTCGGCGCGGGTGCCGTCGGAGCGCATGACGATCGGGCCGACCCGGCTCTCGAGGGTGCCGCGCATCAGCACGGCACCGGCCCCGTCGGCGAAGACGGCGGCGGTGGCACGGTCGGTCGGGTCGGTCAGGGGCATCATCAGGTCGGCACCGATGACCAGAACATTGACCGCGCGACCGGATTCGATCTGGCCGCAGGCGACCGAGACGGCGCTGAGGAAGCCGGTGCAGGCGGCGCTCAGGTCGTAACAGGCGGCGTTGGTGGCGCCGAGGACGGCAGCGACGCGGGGAGCGGCAGCGGGCATCAGCTCCTCGTTGGAGGTCGTGGCGAGCACGATCAGGTCGACCTCGCTCGGCTCGACACCGGATTCGGCGAGCGCCTCGGCGCCCGCGGCGGCGGCGAATTCGAAGAGGCGTTCGCCCGGCTGGGCGGAGCGGCGCTCTTCGATCCCGGTGCGTTTGACGATCCACTGCGCGTCGATCCCGAGGCGCTCGGCGATCGCCGCGTTGGGTACGACCGTCGCCGGCAGGGCGGTGCCGACGCCGATCATCGAGGCGCCCGAGCGCGCCAGGGGCGCCGCGCCGAAGACGGGGGCGGCGAGGGGCTCGGCTGCCAAGGGCTCGGTCTCAGGCACCGGCGGTTTCCTTGGCCAGATCCAGGGTGCGACTCTCCAGCTCCTCGCCGAGGGTGCGGCGGCAGAGGCCGGTGAGGATGTCCCCGGGGCCCGTCTCGAGGAAGGTGGTGGCGCCGGCGGCGGCGATCGCGGCGAGCGTGTCGCGCCAGCGGACCGGCTCGGTCAGCGCGCTCAGCAGGTCGGCGCGGTAATCGCCGAAGGGGGCGGCGGTGATGCAGGAGAAGGCACCCTCGACCGGGGTGAACTCGGTTTCGTCGAGGATCACGCGATAGCCGGGGACGGCGGGCTCCATCAGCGGCGAGTGGAAGGCGCCGGCGACCGGCAGGCGGATCGCCTTCGCTCCTTCGGCGCGCAGCGCCTTGCGCGCCTCGCCGACCATGTCGGAATCCCCGGAGAGGACCATCTGACCGGGCGCGTTGTCGTTGGCGAGGGTCAGGTCGAATTCGCCGGCGACCTTGCGGACGACCTCGTCGGAGCCGCCGAGCGCGGCGACCATGCCGCCGGGACGGATGGCGGAGGCCTCCTCCATCAGGCGCCCGCGGACGACGGCGAGGCGCAGGCCGGCGCTCGCCTCGAGCGCGCCCGCGGCGACCAGCGCCGGCAGCTCGCCGAGCGAGTGCCCGGCGTAGAACCCGGCGCTCGGCTCCCCGGCCGCCTTCCAGTGGGCGAGCCCGGCGACGAAGAGGGCGGGCTGGGCGAATTGGGTGCCCTCGGAGATCGACTCGAAGGCGTCGGCGCCGAGTTCCTCGCGCGCCTGCTCGACCAGCTGCGGGAGCTGGGCGGCGGCGACGGCCGCCATGGTCGAGGTCTGGCTTCCCTGGCCGGGGAAGAGCAACGCGGTTTCTGCGGGGGAGTTCGGCACTTGTTAGGAGTATTGGTCCGCCTGGCGGCGGCGGTGACGCGGGTACTCTCCGAGTCCCGACATTCGGGGGGCGACGGGACGTCGGACCGAGCGTAGGAGTCCTCAGACGAGGATCTTCAGTCGCTGCGCCTGGCGGGTGGCCTCCGCCCGGTTCCGCACGCCGAGCTTACGGTAGATGGCACTGGTGTGCTCCTTAACAGTGTGCGGAGAGAGGTGGAGCTGGCCGGCGATCTCCTTGTTGGTCGAGCCGGTCGCGATCAGGGAGAGGACCTCCTGCTCGCGCTCCGACAGCGGCGAGTCGAGCGGGGCTTCGGCGAAGACCTCGTGGCCCTGCGATACGCGGCGCACCGCCCGCACCACGTCGACCGCCGACCAGTCCTTGGAGATGAAGCCGGCGGCGCCGGCGGCGCGCGCCACGTTCGGGGAGATGATCCCGGCGCCGGAGATCAGGAGCACCCGGGTGCCGGGGCTGACCTGGTGGATCTCCTCGCAGACCTCGGCGCCCGATTCGGAGCCGAGCAGCATGTCGACGAGCGCCACTTCGGGCTGGACTTTGCGGCAGACCTGGACAGCCTCGGCGCCGGAGGAGGCGGCGAGGCAGCGCTCGACCCAGCTCTGGCGCTCCAACAGCAGGCGGAAGCCCCACTGGACGACGTCGTGGTCGTCGACCACGAGGACCCGCAGGCCCCTGTTATCGGCGGTGTCCGTCATTCAGCACCCCATCGGGACGACCAGACGGACGCGCCAGCGGTCCTCGCCGGTGGCCCCGAACTCGACCAGGCCGGAGTAGCGGAGCGCCTCCAGCGCCGCGAGCCGCAGGCCGATGCCGCCGCCGCGGGTGGTGCGGCCGTCGCCGGAGCCGTCGTTTTCGACCGAGAGGGTGAAGGTCTCACCGTCGGCCTCGATCCGCACCAGGACCTCGCGCGGGCGGGCGTGGCGGTCGGCGTTGCGGAGCGCCTCGTTCAGCACCAGCTGGGCGACCGGCTCGAGGTCGGCCGGCACCTCCACCCCGTCGGCCCACTCGACCCGCAACTCGGGGCGGCGCTCGGTGAGGCGCTCGAGCAGCTCGCCGAGGCAGGCCTTGGTCGGGCGCTCGGGGTTGTCCAGCGGGCGGGTCAGCGCGTGGCGCAGATCGGCGACGACCGAGCGCAGCTCCTCCTGGCAGCGCTGCCGCTCGGCCTTGGTCAGCTCCTCCTCGGAGCCGAGGGCGAGGGTCACGCCGAAGAGCCGTTGGATCGCGTTCTCGTGCAGGTCCCGGGTCAGCTCCACCCGTTCGGCGAGCCGACGCTCGCTTTCGCGCTGCTCGGTCGAGTGCTCGACGCTGGCGGTCAGCGCCGCCAGCCGTCCCAAGGTCATCATCGTCTCCGACTCGCCGTCGTCGAGCGGCTGGTCTTCCCCTTCGCGGTCGGCGAAGATCACCCCGAGCCAACGCCGCGCGGCCGAGATCGGCGTGCAGGTCAGGTAGCTGCTCTCGGGGAGCTCGGCGTAACGCGCGGGGACGTGCTCGGCCAGGTCGCCGTCGCCCCCGTTCACGCCGACCTCGACCACCCGGTCCTCCTCCAAGGCGATCTGGGCGATCGGCGTCTCGTCGAGAGTCCCGCCGATCCGTTTCAGCCGCTCGGTGCCGAGCCCGCTGCTGCCGACCGTGATCACCGACCGGTAGGTCTCGTCATGGAGCATCAACACCGCGCGCTTCATCGAGGTCAGCGTCACCACCGCCTGGCACACCCGGTCGTAGAAGACGCCCGATTCGGTCGCCTCGTCCAGTTCCGCGAGCAGGCCCACGAGCACCTCGACGGTCCCCGCACGCGGTGCCGGTGCAGCCGTGGTAGTGCCCCAGGTGCTCACGGACTCCAGAATACGACTCAGGGAAGTTCGTCCGCCACCATTATCGATAGTGGTACATTCAACCCACTATGGCGTTTGTGACGACCGGGCGCAATGGTCGCTTCGAGGTCCGAGAGTCCAGGTCGACTCCGTCGGGTCCACGTAGCCGGACGCTCGCGACCTTTCGCGAGCTCGATGCGGCGACGATCGAAATGGTTCTGGACCGCGCCGAGAACGTCCCGACCCGCGAGGAGTTGATCCGCGGGGCTCTCCGCGCGGGTGCCACGGTCGCCGCCCCGCCCGCCGACGACGCCGCGCGGGCGTTGCTCCGCGCCCTGGCCCGCGGTGAAGAGCCCGACCGCAAGCTGCGACGCCTGTTACTCGATGCACTCTCCGGCGGCGGGAGAACGTCGGCGGCAGAATGGCTGGGAACGACCCTGGAGGAACGTGGGGATGCCCTGAAGGATCTGCTCCTTCTGGCCGACGCCGTGCCGGTCCGCCGACGACCGAAGACGATCGACTTCCCGCGCCTCGACTCGACTCGGTCTCCATGATGGTGGACGGTTCGCGCAGCGGCACCTCCCTCCCGGAGAAGGTGATCGAGATCCACCGCGCCCTGGCCACGGCAAAGATCCCACACGCGATCGGCGGAGCGATCGCTCTCGCGTACTACGCCGAGCCGCGAGCGACCGTCGACGTGGACGTCAACGTTTTCGTCCGGGTCGGCGGTTGGCCTCAGGTTCGCGATGCGCTGGCGCCGCTGGGCGTGGATGTCAGGGTCGACGAGGAGGCGTTGAGACGGGACGGACAGGTCCGTCTCTGGTGGGACCGGAGCCCGGTGGACCTCTTCTTCTCCTACGACCCCTTCCACGACGACATGGAGGGCGCGACCCGCCGAGTCCCGTTCGCGGACGACAGGTTGCCGATCCTCGGTCCCGAGCATCTGATGGTCTGTAAGGCGATCTTCGACCGCCCGAAGGACTGGCTCGACATCGAGGCGATGTTGGTCGTGACCGACCCGCTCGACGTCGGGAAGGTCGAGTCCTGGCTCAAGCGGATGGTCGGCGCCGACGACGAGCGGCTCGCGAAGCTCGACGAGATCATCGAGCGGCTCGAGATCGAGGATCGGTGACCGACGCCGACTCGAAGGTGGTCGCGGTTTCCCAGGCTCTGGTAGCGGCCGGCATCCCACATGCGATCGGGGGCGCGATCGCCCTCGGCCACCATGCCGAGCCGCGCCTGATCCGGGACATCGACGTCAACGTCTTCGTCCCGCCGGAGCGCGGGGCGGAGGTCGAAGCGGCCCTCGCCGAACTCGACGGCGACGGGCCCCCGGTCCACCTCTTCTTCGACGAAGACGAGCTGCACGCGACGATGCCGGCCGCCGTCCGCCAGGTGCCCTTCGCCGGCGCGACGATCCCGATCGTCAGCCCCGAGCACCTCATCGTCCGCAAGGTGACCCTGGACCGCGAGAAGGACTGGCTCGACATCGAGGCGATCCTCGCGGCGGAGACGCCGCTCGATCTCGACGAGATCCGGGCCTGGCTGCGACGCTTCGCGCCGGAGCGCCTTCCGGTGTTCGAAACTTTGGCTATGTCGAAGTAAGGAACACCGCAGGGCCGCGGCTACCCCGGCGCGGCGGCTTCGTCGGCGACGATCGTGATCGCCTCGTTCGTGACCCGGCCGGCGGGGATCGAGGGGTCGGCGGCGATCACCTGCTGCAGCGGGCCGCGCTTCTCCTCGCCGGTGACGAGGAAGAGGATCTGGCGGGCCTCGGCGAGGGCCGGGTAGGTGAGGGTCATGCGGCGGTGGCCCTGGTAGGGGTCGGTGGTGATCGCGACGCGGCGGTCGTCGACCTCGAGGACCGGGTCGCCCGGAACCAGGGAGGCGGTGTGGCCGTCGGGGCCGAGGCCGAGGTGGACGAGGTCGAGGCGGTCGGGCAGCGAGGTTTCGTATTCGTGCGCGGCGGCGTCGAGGTCGCGGTTGGTGACCGGCATCGGCCGCAGGGTCGACTGGTGGTCCATCGAGAGGCCGAGGACCATGTGGGTGAGGTTGCGGTCCTCCGAGCCCGGTGAGGCGATCCGCTCGTCGACCTGGAAGAGCTCGGTCTCCGCCCAGGGCATCTCCTCCAGCTCGCCGAGGATCGCCAGCATCGACCAGGGCGAGCGCCCGCCGCTCATCGCGAAGGCGAAGGTGCCGTGGTCGGCGACCGCGGCCGCGCCCGCCCGGGCGATCATCTCCGCCGCGCGCCGGGCGGCGGCCTTGTCGTCCTTGGTGACCTCGAGGTCGAGCGGCATCGTCGTGGCTCCTCGCTGCTAGTTGTCGCGCTCTTTGTGGCCGCCGAACCCGTAGCGCATCGCCGACAGCACTTTGTCGCCGAAGTCGCCGAGGTCACGGGAGTAGAAGCGCTCGTGCAGGGCGGTGGTGAGGACCGGCGTCGGGACGCCCTCCTCGATCGCCGCGATCGAGGTCCAGCGACCCTCGCCCGAGTCGGAGACGCGGCCGCTGTACTCGGCGAGCTGGGGACTCTCGGCAAGCGCCTGCGCGGTCAGGTCGAGAAGCCAGGAGCCGACCACCGATCCGCGCCGCCAGACCTCCGCGATCGCCGCGATGTCGAGGTCGAATTCGTAGAACTCGGGCTGGTCGAGCGGCGCCGTCTCGGCGTCGTCGAGCCGTTTCGTCTTGCCCGCGTCGGCGTTCTCGAGGACGTTCAGCCCCTCCGCGTAGGCGGCCATGATCCCGTACTCGATCCCGTTATGGACCATCTTCACGAAGTGGCCGGCACCGTTGGCGCCGCAGTGCAGGTACCCCTGCTCGGCGTCGCTCGGCTCGCCGCTGAGGCCCGGCGTGCGCGGCGCCGAATCGACCCCCGGCGCCAACGTGCGGAAGATCGGGTCGAGCCGCTCCACCGCCGCGTCGGGCCCGCCGATCATCAGGCAGTAGCCCCGCTCGAGGCCGTAGACGCCGCCGCTGGTCCCGCAGTCGACGTAGTCGATGCCTTTCTCCGCGGCCCGTTTGGCGCGGCGCATGTCGTCGCGGTAGTAGGAGTTGCCGCCGTCGATGATCGCGTCACCGGACTCCAGCACTCCTTCCAGGCCCTGCACCGTCTCTTCGGTGATCGTCCCGGCGGGGACCATCACCCAGACCGAGCGCGGCGCGGTGAGCTTGTCGGCCAGCTCCTGCAGCGAGGAGGCACCGGTCGCGCCCTCCCCCTCCAGCGTCTCGACGGCATCCGGACTGACGTCGTAGGCGATGATCGTGTGGCCGTCTTTCATCAACCGGCGGGCCATGTTGGCCCCCATGCGGCCGAGGCCGACGATTCCAAGCTCCATCTCCACTCCTCCTGGTCGGCGCTGCTTGCGGGCGTCCCGCATCCTAGATGCGATTCGGCGGTAGCCTGCGCGCCACGATGGCGAAACGGACGAAGGGACACGTCGACAAGGCCGCGGACGTCCTCGCGATCTTCGGGATCAGCGGCGACCTGGCGAAGAAAATGACCTTCCGGGCGCTGTACAGGATGCAGTGCGCGGGGATGCTGAAGTGCCCGGTGGTCGGGGTCGCGCTCGACGACTGGGGCGACGACGGTCTGCGCAAGCACGCCCGCGAAGCGGTCGAGGCGACGGTCACGAAGATCGACGGCGAGGCGCTCGAGGCGATGCTCGCCCGCCTCTCCTACGTGCAGGGCGACTACTCCGACGACGCCACCTTCGAGCGCGTCAAGGCGGCGCTCGGCGACGCCGAGCAGCCGGTCTTCTACCTGGAGATCCCGCCGTCGCTCTTCTCCACCGTGGTCAAAGGACTCGGCAAGGCCGGGCTGGTCGACCGCGCCCACGTGGTGATCGAGAAGCCGTTCGGCCACGACCTCGAGTCCGCCCGCGAGCTGAACGACGAACTCCGCGAGGTGCTGGAGGAGGAACAGATCCTGCGGATCGACCATTACCTCGGCAAGGAGCCGGTGATGGACATCTCCTACATGCGCTTCGCCAACTCGACGCTGGAGCCGGTCTGGAACCGCGAGCACATCTCCCACGTCCAGGTGACGATCGCCGAGAACTTCGGCGTCGGCGGCCGCGGCCACTTCTACGACTCGGTCGGGGCGATGCGCGACGTGATCCAGAACCACGCGTTGCAGGTGCTCGGGCTGATCGGGATGGAGCCGCCGAGCAGCAACGACCCGGACTCGATCCGGGACCAGAAGCTGGCTTTCTTCAAGGCGATGCGCGCGGCCGATCCGAAACGCTACGTGCGCGGCCAGTACGACGGCTACCTCGAGGTCAAGGACGTCGACCCGAAGTCGACCACCGAGACCTTCGCCGCGATGCGGCTCGAGGTCGACAACTGGCGCTGGTCGGGCGTCCCCTTCTTCATCCGCGCGGGCAAGTGCCTGCCGGAGAAGACGAGCGAAGTGACCGCCGTCTTCCGCCGGCCGCCGCTGCTCGGGATCGGGCACGGGAAAACGCCGGAACCGAACCACATGACCTTCCGGATCGAGCCCGAACCCGGGGCGCGCATGCGCCTCTGGGCGAAAGCGGCGGCCGACGAAAGCTTCGAGTCGGCCGACCTCGAGGTCCTCTTCGAACGGGTGCCGGGCGCCGACCCCGAGCCCTACGAGCGCCTCCTCGGCGACGCGCTCAACGGCGTCCACACCCTCTTCACCCGGCAGGACGCGATCGAAGAGACCTGGCGTGTCGTCCAACCCCTCCTCGACGAACCGGGCCCGGTCCTTCCCTACGCGAAGGACACCTGGGGCCCCGAGGAGGCACAGCACCTGGTCCAGGGCACGACCGCCTGGGCCGACCCCTGGCTGCCGGGCACTTGAGGTAGCGCAGGGCGCCGTTGTGCGGTCCTTGGGGGCGGTGCCCTGGGCGTCAGTGGAGGTCCTGGCAGGCCGTGACCTCCATGAGACGCCCAGGACGGAGGGAGCGCGGTGTTTCTCCGAGGGTCCGTACGTCTGAGGCATCCCCCGGCCCGACCCAACTCCTAGCCCCGTGCTAGGTTTTCGGGCGCCCTAACTGAGGGCACCCTAAGAGCATGATTCCCACCTTCGTCATCACGCTGCGCGAGGGCGTCGAGGCCTCGCTGATCGTCGGCATCATCGCCGCCTTCCTGGTGAAGGAGGGGCGGCGGGACGCGCTGCGGCAGATGTGGGTCGGGGTCGCGATCGCGATCGTGCTGTGCACCGCGGTGGGGGTCGGGCTCGACCTCGTCGGCGAAGAACTGCCGCAGAAACAGCAGGAGGGCCTCGAGACGATCGTCGGCCTGATCGCCGTGGGGATGATCACCTACATGATCATCTGGATGACCCGCCACTCGCGGGGCATCAAGGCCGAACTCGAGGGCGAGGCGGCGAGCGCGCTGGCCCAGGGGTCGGCGATGGCGCTGGTCGGGATGGCCTTCCTGGCGGTGCTGCGCGAGGGCTTCGAGACCTCGGTCTTCCTCCTCGCCGCCTTCCAGGACGCGAGCAACACGACCGCCGCGGGCGGGGGCGCCGTGCTCGGGCTCCTCGGCGCGGTCCTGATCGGCGTCGGCCTCTACCGCGGCGGCGTCCGCATCAACCTCTCGAAATTCTTCAAGATCACCGGCCTCGTCCTCGTCTTCGTCGCCGCCGGCCTGCTGACCACCGCCGCGCACACCGCCCACGAGGCGGGCTGGATCAACAGCTTCCAGTCCGAAGCGGTGAGCCTGCGCTGGCTCGTCCACCCCGGCACCGTCTCCGAATCGCTGCTGACCGGGATGCTCGGCCTGCGGGCCGCGCCGACCCAGATCGAGGCGTTCGTCTACGTCCTCTACGCCGTCCCGATGGCCCTCTTCGTGCTCTGGCCCCGCGGCCGCCGCGCCCGCAGCGGCGGCGCGCAGCCCGGCAGGGCGACGGCCCAGACCCCCGCTTAGGCATGCCGCTTTCCCGCCGTCGACTGCTTGCCTCGGCAGGGCTCGGCGCCGCCGGCGTCGGCCTCGGCACGGGCGGCTACCTGGTCGGCCATGACGTCGCCTCGGCACAGGCCGCCGAAACGAGCGGCATCGTCCCCTTCTACGGCGAGCACCAGGCAGGCATCGCCACCCCCGCCCAGGACCGCCTCCACTTCGCCTCCTTCGACCTCGAAACGGAAAGCAAGGCGGAGCTGCGCGAACTGATGGAAGCGTGGTCGCAGGCCGCCCGGGAAATGACCGAAGGCCGGATGATCGGCAACGAGAACGCCAACGTCTACGCGCCGCCCGACGACACCGGCGAGGCGCTGGGGCTCACCGCCGGCAACCTGACCGTGACCTTCGGCTTCGGCCCCGGGATCTTCGACCGCGCGGGCCTCGGGCTCGCGGCCCAGCGCCCGACGGCACTGAGGCCTTTGCCCGCGCTCCCCGGCGACGAGCTGAACGCACTCGAATCGGATGGCGACATCTGCGTGCAGGCCTGCGCCGACGATCCCCAGGTCGTCTTCCACGCGGTCCGCAACCTGGCCCGGATCGGCCGCGGCACGGTGACCATGCGCTGGTCCCAACTCGGCTTCGGCCGCACCTCGGCGACCAGTCGGGCCCAGGAAACGCCGCGCAACCTCTTCGGGATGAAAGACGGCACCGCCAACATCAAGGCCGAGGACACCGACGCGATGGACAAGTTCGTCTGGGTCGACGACGGCCCGGCCTGGATCCGCGGTGGCAGCTACCTGGTCACGCGCCGGATCCGGATGAACCTCGAGGTCTGGGACCGTTCCTCGCTCGGCGACCAGGAGGAAACGATCGGCCGGCAGAAGTACAACGGGGCGCCGCTCGGCGGCAGCGACGAGTTCGAACCGCTGCCGCTGGAGGACAAGGACTCGAACGGCGAACCGGTGATCCCGGCGAACTCCCACGTGCGGCTCGCCTCGGCCCAGGAAAACGACGGCCTGCAGATCCTGCGGCGCGGCTACTCCTTCACCGACGGCGTCGACCAGAGCCTCGGCGACCTCGAAGCCGGCCTCTTCTTCATCGCCTTCCAACGCGATCCGGAAAAGCAGTTCGTCGCCCTGCAGCGCAAGCTCGGCGTCAACGACGCGCTCAACGAGTACATCAAGCACGTCGGTAGCGCCGTCTTCGCCGTCCCCGGGGGCGTCGAAAAGGGCGGCTTCGTCGGCGAATCGCTCTTCGCCTGACCGCTTCTCCCTGACCTATTCCGACCAGATCCGTCGGTATTTGTTAGGGTCCCCTAAGTAGTACCCACCCTGCCCGGGTCCGTGACGAACGAGACGACGTCACGGGCCCGGGCACCCTCGAGCTTCGACCCACCACTCACCAAGGAGCCAGTCCAGATGAACCGTGTCCCTCTACGTCCCCTGCTCGCGGCGGTCGGCCTCGGCCTCGTCGCGCTGTCCGTGGCGGCCTGCGGGGGGTCGAGCGACAGCACCAGCGCGTCGTCCTCGGATTCGACGCAGCTCACCTTCACCCTCACCGACGCGGGCTGCGAACCGGTGAAGGCGTCCGCCCCGGCCGGCCCGATCGACTTCACGGTCGAAAACGACGGCACCGGCAAGTTCACGGAGCTCGAGATCCTCGACGGGGAAACGATCCTCGGCGAGCGCGAGAACATCATCGAAGGCGCCAAGGGCAGCTTCTCGCTGACCCTCGAAGAAGGCGAATACGCGGTGCGCTGCCAGGAAACGGGCGGCGAAGGCGAAGGCGTGCTGAAGGTCACCGGCCAGGTCGAAACCAGCAAGAGCCCGCAGATCGAAAAATCGATCGCCGACTACCGCTCCTACCTCGAGGAAAACACCGATGAGCTGACCGCGAAGACGAAGCCGTTCGTGGCGGCCGTGATCGCCGGCGACATCGCGAAGGCGAAGCAGCTCTATCCGGCGGCGCGCACCCCCTACGAGCGGATCGAGCCGGTGGCCGAGTCCTTCGGCGACCTCGACCCGCGCATCGACGCGCGCGAAAACGACGTCGAGCCGAGCGAATTCGGCGGCTTCCACCGGATCGAGAAAGCGCTCTGGGAAGAAGGCAGCCTGAAGGGCATGGCGCCGGTCGCCGAAGAGCTGGAAGCGAACGTCGCCGAGCTGGAACGGAAGGTCAAGGGAGTGAAGCTGCAGGCGGTCCAGATCGCCAACGGCGCCAACGAGCTCCTGACCGAGGTCTCGACCTCGAAGATCACCGGCGAGGAGGAGCGCTATTCGCACATCGACCTGGTCGACTTCAAGGCCAACGTCGAAGGGTCCCAGGTGGCCATCGAAGCGGTCGCCCCGTTGATGGCGAAGACGGACCCGAAGCTGGTCGAAGAAATCGAAGCCGACTTCGAAGCCGTCTACGCCTCGCTTGAGCCCTACGAAACGAAGGAATGGCCCGGCTTCGTCCTGTACGAAGAACTTGACAAAGCCGACACCCGCAAATTGGCGCAAGGCATCAACACGCTGGCGGAGAAACTGTCGCTCGTTCCGGCGCAGATCGCCAAGGGGGAACAGGCCTAGGCACAACCCGCCGGGGGAGTCCCTAGCCTGGGACGGTCCATGGATCAGACCGGACAGATGAGCTTGGGTTCCTCCCCCGGCGGCGCCGCGGCGCCCGCCGATCCCGGCGAGCGCGCCGACGCGCTGCTGGCGGAGCTCGGGTACGCCGACTGGCGGCCCGGGCAGCGTGAGGCGGTGATCGCGGCCCTCGAGGGCCGCGATTCGCTGATCGTGATGCCGACCGGCGGCGGCAAGAGCCTCTGCTACCAGCTGCCGGGCCTGGCCTCCGAAGACCTGACGATCGTGGTCAGCCCGCTGATCGCGCTGATGCGGGACCAGTGGCTGCGGCTGACCCAGGCCGGGCACCCGGTGGCGATGGTGTCCTCGGCGATGGACGAAGGGGAAACCTGGGAGGCGCTGGAGAGCGTGCGGAGCGGGCGGGCGAAAATCGTCTACTGCGCGCCGGAGCGCTTCGCCTCGCGGGCCTTCCTCGACGCGATCGGGCATCGCAAGATCGACCTGCTGGCGGTGGACGAGGCCCACTGCGTCTCCGAGTGGGGCCACGACTTCCGGCCCGACTACCTGCGGCTGCCGCAGATCGCCGAGCGGCTCGGGCGCCCGACGGTGATGGCCTGCACGGCGACGGCGACGGTGCCGGTCGCGGTGGAGATCGCGCAACGCTTCGGCATGCGCGAGCCGCTGCGGGTGCGGGCGGGCTTCGACCGTCCCAACATCTCCTTCGACGTGATCGCGCTGGAGGGCAAGGGCTCCAAGGCGCGCCGACAGGCGCTGCTCGAGACGGGGCTGGCCGATCCGGCCAACCGCCCGGCGATCGTCTACTGCGGGACGCGTAAGGACACCGACGAGGTCGCCGGGGAGCTGCGCGCGACCGGCCTGCGCGCGCTGGCCTACCACGCCGGGATGGAGAGCAACGAGCGCTCCCTCGTCCAGCGGCGCTTCATGTCGGGCGGCGAGGACGCGGTCGACGTGGTCGTCGCCACCAATGCCTTCGGCATGGGGGTGGACAAGGCCGACGTGCGCTCGGTCTGGCACATGGCGATCCCGACCAGCGTCGAGGCCTACTACCAGGAGGCCGGCCGCGCCGGGCGCGACGGGTTGCCCTCGCGGGCGGTGATGCTGGCGATGAAGGCCGACCTCGGCCGGCTGGTGCGCTTCAACGAACAGCGGGCGGGCGACCCGGACTTGGCGATCGCCCACGAGCGCGGTTGGCGCGCCTACCACGCGATCAAAGACTTCATCTACGGCACCCGCTGCCGGCGCGTCGCGCTCCTCGCCCACTTCGGCGATCGCCGCGCCGAGACCGCCCCGACCGGCCGCTGCTGCGACATCTGCGACATGCTCGACTGGCTGCCGGACCCGGACACGATCGCGGTCCGCAAGCCGGCCCGCTCCGGCGGCGGCAGTGGCGGGTCCACCGCCCCGGCCCCGGACCTCTCGCCCGACGACGAACCGCTCTTCGAAGCGTTGAAGAAGTGGCGCCTCCGGGCTGCCGAAGGCAAGCCCGCCTACACGGTGGCGAACAACAAGACCCTCGCCTCGATCGCCGCCCGCCGTCCGGCCGGCCGCCCCGCCCTGATCGAGATCTCCGGCGTCGGCCCCTCCTTCGTCAACAAGTACGCCGACGACGTCCTCGCCTTGGTCGCCGAGCACGAAGGCCCCCTGGCGGCGTAGCGGACCTGGGAGGATGCGCGGATGGCCGAAGCGCAGGTCGTCAAGCCGCGGACCGAACGGATTCTGCCGGGGATCTGGCGGCTGAAGCTGCCCTGTCCGTGGCCAGGCGTGCCGCACGGCAACGCCTGGGTGATGCAGCGGGGCGCGGGGATCGTGCTGTTAGACACCGGGGTCGGGGGCCGCGGCCGGCTGCGGATGCTCGATATCGCGCTGGCACAGGCGGGGTTCGGGGTCGAAGACGTGAAGCTCGTCGTCTGCACCCACTCGCACTCCGACCACTACGGGTTGGCCGCGTCCATCTGCGACGAGACGGGTTGTGAGCTTTGGATGCATCCGAACTGGGAGCACATCCGGCTGCAGGCCGACGATCCCGAGGCCGCGCTCGAAGCCCGGCTCGAGGTCGGACGGATGAGCGGCGTGCCGATGGCCGCCCTCGACCGCTATCGCGAGCGACGCGCCGAGCCGGAAGAACTGATCAGCGGCATCCGCACGCCCGACCGGGCGCTCGTCCCGGGGGTGGAGGTGGAGACCGACGTCGGCGCCTGGAGCGTGATCGAGACGCCCGGCCACGCGCCCTCCCACGTCTGCCTACACCAGGCCGAACGGCGGCTGCTGGTCTCGGGCGACCACCTGCTCGGGCGCACCGCCCTCTTCTTCGACTACGGCCACACGCCCGACCCGTTCGGCGAATACCTGACGAGCCTCGAGCGGATCGAGCGGCTGCCGGTGGACCTCTGCCTGCCGGGGCACGGCAAACCGTTCCGCGACCCGGGGGTGAAGATCGCCGCCGCCCGCGAGCAGGCGGGCGAGCTGCTCGACCGCGTCCGCGGCCAGCTGACGGAGAACATCGATCCGACCGCCTACGAGATCGTCGAAGGGATAGTCGGCCGCGAGAACCTCAACCCCGGCACCGCCGGCTTCATGCTCCAGATCGTGCTCGCCTGCCTCGACCACCTCGCGATCCTCGGCGAGGCTCGGCAGGCCCCCGATTCCGACCCGCAGCGCTGGCGTGCTTAAGCGCGCCCGGTCGGCCCTCGCTCTCCTCGTCCACCCGCGCAAGCTGTGGCGCGAGCACCGGCGGGTCGCGATCGCGCTGATCGTGGTGGCGATCATCGGGGTCGGCGGGGTGATCGTCGCCTGGCAGGAGCTGAAGCGCCCGGCCGATGTCCACAACGAGGCCGCGATCGAACACTTCACGCCGGAACCGCCGAAGGAAGCCCCGAAGCCGAAACCAGGGCGGCACGGCGCCCGGCCGACCGTGAACTGGCCGATGTACGGGCTGAACCCGCAGCGGACCCGCTATCTCCCCGCCCGCGGGTTAAAGCCGCCTTTCCACAAACTCTGGCGCTACACCCAGCGGCCGCTCCTCGAGTTCCCGCCGATCTACGTCGGCGGCGTCCTCTACGCGGTGAACAACTCGGGCTTCGCCTTCGCGCTGAACGCGCGGACCGGGGCGAAGCTCTGGGAACGCCGGATCGGCCGGCTGAACGCCTCCTCTCCCGCCTACTCGAAACACCGCCTCTACATCGTCAACCTGGTCCCAGGCCACATCGTCAAGCTGGACGCGAAAAACGGCAAGATGGTCTGGAAAAAGCGGCTGCCCGGGAGAGCCGAGTCCTCCCCGGTGGTGGTCGGCAACAGCGTCTACTTCGGCTGCGAAGACGGCAAGCTCTATTCGGTCTCGACCGTCAACGGGAACGTCCGCTGGGCGACCCAGCTGTCGGGACCGGTGAAGGCGGCACCCGCCTATTACGGCGGCCGGCTCTTCGTCGGCGACTACGGCGGCTCGATGAACGCGGTCGACGCGAAGACCGGCAAGCTGATCTGGTCGACTGGATCGCTCGGGACGGGGATCAGCGGCGGCGAGTTCTACTCCACCCCCGCGGTCGCCTTCGGCCGCGTCTACGCGGGCAACAACGACGACCGCGTCTACAGCTTCGACATCTCCAACGGCGAACTGGCCTGGACCTACTCGACCGGCGGCTACGCCTACTCAGCACCAGCTGTCGCGAGTACAGCACACAGTCCGCCGACCGTCTACATCGGCTCGTTCGACGGCAACATCTACGCGCTGAACGCGAAGAACGGCGAGGTGCGTTGGAGCCGCTCGGCCGGTGGCCAGGTGGTCGGCTCGCTCTCGGCGATCGGGGAAGTCGTCTACGTGGCCAACTTCACCACCCAGACGACGACCGGCTTCATGATGCGGAGCGGCCGCAAGGTCTTCACCTATCCCAAGGGCACCTACACGCCGATCATCAGCGACGGCCAGGACCTCTACGTGACCGGCTACTCGAGCATCACCAAGCTCGCGCCGATCCGCCCGAAACCCGCGCGGGTCTCGAACAACTTCGTCGCGCCGAAGCCGCGGTTCCCGGCGCGCGCCCTGGGGAAAGCGATCGGCAACCGCTTCGTCGCACCGGCGGTGAAGCCGCTCGGGCTGACCCCGCTGCAGCGCCGGCGGATGCGACAGATGTCGCCGATGCGGCGGCGGGCGACTATTCGGGCGCTACGCCGCCAGGCGGCGGCGGGGGCAGATGCGGCGCCCCAGGCGCGTACGCCGGGAAACGCCCGTCGTGAAGGCGGGCCTTGAGCACCGCGAGGCTTTCGCTGTAGTTCTGGATCCGGTAGTTCGAGGTCGAGCCGAAGTCCTGGTAGTAGACGAGCATCTTCGTCCGCGGGTGCGCTTTGACCCAGGCGAAGAGGTGGGAGACGAAGCTCGGGTCGTCACCGGCTTCGACGCCCCACTCGGTGATCGCGAAGGGCTTGTCGGGATAGCGTTCGTAGAGCTTGGTCAGCGCGCCCCATTCGGGATATGAGGCATAGAAATCGGTGCCGGTCCAGTCGACCCAGTTGTCGCCGGGGTAGAAGTTCTGCGGCAGGTTCTTCTTCGTCGTCGGCGAGCCGGAGGGGAGCGGGCTCCAGACGATCGCCACCGGGGCCTTCGGCAGTCCGCCGACGTGGGCGTTCAGCGGCGGCAGATGGGCTTCGGCGAGGCGCGCGTTGATCGTCTTAGCCTTGCCGCCGCCGTGGACGATCACGTAGATGCGACGGAAGGCGCGCCGATAGTTACGGGCGGAGTCGGCCGGGTCGCGCGGGTGCCCGGCGCATTCGAGGGCGGCGTAGACGTTGAGGCAGCGGTTCGGCTCGCCCAGCGGCCGCACGTAGGCGCGCATCTGCTTTTCGGCGAAGAGCTTGTTCAGCCGGATCAGGAAGCTGTCGCCGGCGCCGTTGGCGATCTGCGCCAGGCTGAGGATCTCGGCGCCGGTCTGCGGGTCGGCGGTGGTGATGTGGATCATCGGGCGGGCGCGGGCGATCTCCCACCGCTGGATCGAGTCGCGGACTTCCGAGCCCCAGGCACGGAAGGACTCGATCACGGCCGGATGCTTGGACACCGCCTCCGAGAATTCGCCGAACGATGCCGGGTTACCGGTGTCGGACACACCGAAGTAGATCTGCTTGCCCTTCGGTTCGAGCAGCCCCGCCGAGGCAGGGCCGGCGATCACGCCGACGAGCGCCACCACCAGGGCGACGACGAGTGCCGCTGCCGCGGCCCGCGTGCGGTTGCTGCCGTTCATCGGGTCGACGCCCGGCCAAGAGACGCGCCTTGCCGGGCGGCTGCCCATGCTGCCAAGCAGACGCCTCCTTGCACCCCTCCCCCGCGCTCCCTGCAACGGTCGTTGCGCCCGGCTGGGGTATCGGGTTTGCCGCTCGCCGCCGCCGGGCATTTGCCGCCCAAGGAGGGATCTCGATCTCAACGCCAGCCGTCATCGTCCTTGCCGTCGTCGCCATCTTGCTCCTGGCGATGCTGGTGGCCGGAGGCCGAAAGGCGGCGCAGAGTCGAGTGCGCCGCGAACTGGATCGAGGCGACGACGGAAGGCCGTATCGGTCCCACGCGGAGGCGAGCCGCGGGCGATAGCGGGCCGGGGCCCGGGGCAAGGGACGCAAGAGCCTGCGGCGAGCGCGGCCGTCACGGCCACGGCCCTGGCCGGCTGTGGCCGAGACGCCGGGTCCGTGGGGAGCGTCGAACGGGCGCGGTCGTCCGTTCTGGCGCCCCCTCCGATGCGGTCGTCCCGACCGGCGCCATCGGTCGGCCAGGACGACCACGCTCGCAGGGGTCCGAAGGGAGCGTGGGGTTCCCGGCGTCTTCGTCACGGACTCATTGGTCAGGGGTTTGCTGTGGAGAGAAAGTGGCTCTATGCGCCACCAAAGCTCACTCGGACGGCCGGGGCGGCCGGCACGACACCCCGAAACCCTCAACCCCCCTCCGGCACCTCCCAGAACTGCATCAACCCGGCCACGGCGAAGCACGCCGCTCCGCCGAAGGTGCCCCAGTTGGCGATACCGACGGCGATCATGTCGCCGTCGGCGCGGACGAAGGAAGCGACGCCGGAGACCATGAAGAGGACCGAGCCGGCCTGGTTGACGAAGACGATCCACCAGCCGAGGCCCTCGCCGCGGAGGCGGAGCCAGGAGCCGGAGATGTCCACCATCGCGAGGAAGCCGGAGAGAAGGAAGAGGATGCAGCCGATGATGTCCGGGTTCCAGATCAGGCGGTCCTGCTGGGCCGGGGTGAGATTGCCGATCAGTGAGTCGACGAGATTGACACCGAAGACGAGGGTTCCGGCGAAGAGGGTGACCGCGGCGAGGTGGTCGTAGGCGCCCGGGTGCTCGGCCCACCAGCGCCAAGGGGCCCGGGCCCAGGCGCCGTCACGACGACGGTGCGGGGCGTTGATCGCCAGCAGGACCGAGGCGTAGCCGCCGGTGGAGAAGAAGACGCCGCCGACGAGGTACACGATCGCGACCATGCGCGGGTCGCCGATGTCGGCCTGGGCGAGGACGGCGCCGATCGCGAAGAGCGAGCCACCGACCAGGAACGCCCCGGCCGCGACCGCGTTCGCTCTACGCAGCGCTGAAGGTGGCCGGGTCTGGGCCGATTCGGTGGCCGACATCGAGTCGGGCGATCGCCGCCATGTCGTCGTCTGAGAGTTCGAAGTCGAAGAGGTCGAGGTTCTCGCGCACCCGCGTCGGCGTGACCGACCTCGGGATCACCACGTTGCCGAGCTTTAGGTGCCAGCGCAGGATCACCTGGGCGACGGTGCGATCGAGCCGCGCCGCGATCGCGCCCAGCGCCTCGTCCTTCAGCACCTCACCCTGGGCGAGCGGGCTCCAGGCCTCGGTCGCGATGCCGTGCTCGGAGTGCCAGGCGCGCAGCTCGGCCTGCTGGAACAGCGGATGGAGCTCGATCTGGTTGACGGTCGGCATCTGGTCGGCCTCGCGTTCCAACCGTTCGAGGTCCTCGATCCGGAAGTTCGACACCCCGATCGAGCGCGAGGCGCCCTCCGCCTTGATCCGTTCGAAGGCCCGCCAGGTCTCCAGGTAGAGATCCCTCGACGGGACCGGCCAGTGGATCAGGTAGAGGTCGACGTGGTCGGTGTCCAGCTCTTCCAGCGTGTCGTCCGGCGGGACCTGAAAGACACCGAAGCCGAGCTGCGGGATCTCGATGCCGTCGCTGAGCCGGACGTCCGGGACGTCGGCCAAGGATCTAGCTCGAGGCGAGGCCGATGGCGATCAGCGGAAAGGCGAGCATGAACCCGATCATCACGCCCATCCAGGCGCCGGTGGCCATGGAGGAGGTGCTCGAGCGGGCACCGATCACGGTGCTGATGAAGGCTACGAGGGCGGCGAAACCGACCCCGATCCAAAAGATGGAAGGCATCAAGTCGGCACCCTACCGGACCGATAAGCCGAGAGGAATCTACGAAAGGCCAAGGAAACCTCCAGTAATGAATGCCGCCCCCGCCAAGAACTCGAAGCTGATCCTCGCCGCGATGATCTTCGCCGTCTCGATGACCTTCATCGACCAGACGATCGTCGCGATCTCCCTGCCGACGATCCAGGAAGACGTCCACCTCTCCACCACCGGCTCGCAGTGGATCATCAACGGCTACCTGCTTTCGCTCTCGGCGCTCTTCGCCTTCGGCGGGCGCCTCGCGGACATCGCAGGCCACCGGCGGATGGTGGTCATCGGCGTGATCGTCTTCGCCGTCTGCTCGGCGCTCTGCGGAGCGACGCCGACCGGCTCCGGCGCCGAGGCCTGGCTGATCGTCTTCCGCATCCTGCAGGGCGCGGGCGCCGCGATCATGTTCCCGGCGGCGCTGGCGATCGTCCTCGAGTCCTTCCCCGTCTCCGAGCGCGGCCGCGCGATGGCGATCTTCTTCGGCATCGCGGGCGGGCTCACCTCGATCGGCCCGATCGCGGGCGGTTACCTCACCGAGTGGACCTGGCGCTCGATCTTCTGGATCAACGTCCCGGTGGCGATCATCGCCCTCTTCCTCACCTGGAAAGCGAAACCGGCCGACGAGCGCCACCCGGGCAAGGTCGACTACAAGGGCACCGTCCTCGCCTGCGGCGGCATGGGCCTCCTGGTCCTGGGGCTGCAGCAGTCGGCGATCTGGGGCTGGGACGACGCCAAGACCTGGATCTCGATCGTCCTCGGCGTGGCGATCCTCGTCTGGTTCGTCAAAGACCAGCTCGCGTCCTCGAACCCGCTCCTGCGCCTGCGGATCTTCGAGAACCGCGCCTTCGCGGTCGACAGCGCCGTCCTCTTCTTCCTGATGATCGCCTTCGTGCCGCTTTTCTTCTTCGCCAGCGAGTACGCGCAGATCTCGCTCGGCGAATCGGCCTCGGAAACCGGCCTCTACCTGCTGATCTTCTTCGCCGGATTCGCGACCGCGACCCAGTGGGGCGGCAAAATGCTCGACCGCATCGGGGCGCGGCGGCCGGTCGTCCTAGGGTGCCTGGTCGGCGCGATCGGCTTCTACCTCTGGGGCAAGTCGATGACGCACCTGAGCGTCAGCGAACAGTGGTACTACATCGTCATCGCCGGTCTCGGGGTCGGGCTGGTCCTCTCCCCCGCCAACACCGACGCGCTGAACCGGGTCCCGCGCAGCCGCTACGGAGAGGCAACCGGGATCACGCAGACGGTGCGCAACTTCGGCTCCAGCCTCGGCCTGGCGATCCTCGGCTCGCTGCTGATCACCTGGAACAAGTCGAACCTCGAGAGCGCCGCGACCGCGAAGGGCATCTCCAAGGACAAAGCCGACGCGGCCGCCGAATGCGTGGCCCAGGGCGAAGCCGCCTGCCAGGCGATCGGCCACGCGCTCGGCCCGAAGGCGGGCGAGGTCTTCGGCGCCGTGCCGATGGCCTTCGCCGAAGCGACCCGGGACGTCTTCTACGGGATGGCCATCGCGCTGGCGATCGCCTTCGTGATCGCGCTGAAATTCATGCCCGGGGGCAAAGTCGAAGAAGGCGACGTCCCCGAGGACGAGCCGGTCGCCGAGACCGCCGCCTGACCCTAGGTCTGACCCTTCCGACCCTTTCCGCCGGGGGCGCGGGAAGGTAGGTTGGGCCGCGTGAAGCGGCCGCGTCGCCTGCTCGTCCTCGTCCCGGCGCTGCTCCTGCTTGCGCTGACGCCGGTGGCCCGCGCAGCGGAACCGCCGGACTACTTCCAGGGCGAAGCTCGGTCGGCCGTCGCCGAGTCCGCCGCCGAAGAGCTGGCCGAAAGGTACGTCCCGATCGTCCAGCTGCGCAAGGAGGAACAACCGCCCTGCGAAACCTCCGCCGAGCAGTACCAGCCGACCTCGGTCGACACGGTGCTCGGCAACCCGACGGTGGAGCTCCAGCACTTCGCCGACGGGGAGCTGCACACCGTCCGCCACGCGCCGACCGCCGCCGACATCGCGGGCTTGCGCGGCGACTGGTACCTGAACCTCGAAGGTCGCGCGCTCGGCGACACCTGTGTGTACTCGAGGGCGTTCAGGAAGCTGCTCGAAGAAGGCAAGGCACCGGCGGTCACCTACGCCCACATCGCCCGCGAAAAGGGTCACACCGGATTTGCCCTGCAGTACTGGTTCTTCTGGTACTTCAACCAGTTCAATGACCTCCACGAGGGTGATTGGGAGGGCATGCAGGTCACCTTCGAAGCGGAAACGCCGGCCGCGGCCCTGCACGAAGAACCGGCCGAAATCATCCTGTTCCAGCACGCCGGCGGCGAGCGGGCGTCCTGGGAAGACGGCAAGGTGCAGAAGGAAGGCACGCACCCGGTCGTCTACCCCGCGGCAGGATCGCACGCGACCTTCTACGACTCCGCCGTCTACGTCGAGAACGGCCAGCACGGGTCCGGCCTCGGCTGCGACAACACGACCGAACCACTGCGCGAACTGAAGCTGCGGCCGATCCTGATGCCGAACGGGGTGAGGCCCTCGGGCCCCTTCGCCTGGACCTCCTACTACGGCCGCTGGGGGGAACGGGAAAAGGGCTACAACAACGGCCCCACCGGTCCCCAGACCAAGACCGTCTGGCGGGAACCGTTCGCCTGGATGGGAAAGCAGCGGACGACGAGCCCGCGGCTGCCGGGCGGGACGATCGCCGGGCCGCAGGTGACGAAGGCGTTCTGCGGCGCCGTCGCCACCGCCTCGGAAATCATCAACCTCGACGCCGAATCGCCGGTCGCCGCGGCGGTGACGGTGATCGGGCTGGCGCTCCTGATCGTCCTCTTCGTCTTCGTCACGCGCTGGCGGCCGGTGGACATCGACACGCTCTGGCGGCGGCGGGCCCTGGGCCAGATCCTGCGGGCGGCGCGCCAGTTCTACGGCCGCCACTGGCGGGTCCTCGTGCCGGTGGCGCTGGCGGCGCTGGTGCTGATCGGGGCGACCAACCTGCTCGCCACGCTGATCTCGGAATCGAGCCACCCCGACGGCTCGGGGGTCAACCTCGCCTGGGCCGACCTGCTCGAACAGTTCGTCCGGCCGGTCGCCCAGGCGCTGGTCGCGGCGATCGCGATCGTCGTCGCCCGCGAACTACTGCGCGGCCACGAGGTGGGCTTCTTCGACGCGATGCGCGGCGTGCGCGAGCGCTTCTGGCGGGTGGTCGGCGCCCAGCTCCTGGCGACGCTCGGCGTGATCGCCCTGGCGATCACCGTGATCGGCCTCCCGTTTGCGATCCGGTACCTGGTCGGCTGGGCTTTCGTCCAGCAGGAAGTTCTCTTCACCGACAAGAGCTTCCGCGACTCCTTTCGCGGCAGCCTGCGTCTCACGCGGGGTCGCTGGTTCCGGACCGCCCGGGTGATCCTCGTCTTCTACGTGATCGGGATCGCGACCGGGCCGATCCTCACCTTCGCCCTGATCTTCACCGCGCTGCCGCTGATGTGGATCAACGTGATCGGCTCCCTCGTCTTCGCCCTGCTGATCCCCTTCACCGCCCTCGGCGGGACCTTCCTCTTCTTCGACCTCAGCGTGCGCGAGGAAGAGGAGGGAGTGACGCCGCGGCGCTCGTGGAAGGTATGGCGCCCGCGGCAGTTCGGTCGGATAAGTTCCCAGCGTGAAACTTCTCGCATTCTCAGACCTGCACCGTGACCTTACCCAGGCGGCCGCGCTCGTCGAGATGTCGGCCGAAGCCGACGTCGTGATCGGGGCCGGCGACTTCGGCTCCGTCCACGAGGGACTGGAGGAGACGATCGGCTCGCTGGCGCCGATCGAGACGCCGACGATCCTCGTGCCGGGCAACAACGAGACGCTCGACGCGCTGCGCGCCGCGACGGCCGGCTGGGACACGGCGACGGTCCTCCACGCCGAGGGGACGACGATCGACGGGGTCGAGTTCTTCGGCCTCGGCGCGGGCATCCCGACCACGCCCTGGGACTGGAGCTTCGACCTCTCCGAGGAGGAGGCGACGGAGATGATCGCCCCGGCGCCGGAAGGCTGCGTGCTCGTCCTCCACTCGCCTCCCTTCGGGCACTGCGACGGCGGGGACCCGGACACCCACTTCGGCAGCAAGGCGCTCCTGGCGGCGGTCGAGGAGAAGCGCCCGCGGCTGGTCGTCTTCGGCCACATCCACGAGGCCTGGGGCTGCGCGAGCACCATCGGCGAGACGCCGCTGCGCAACCTCGGCCCGAACGGGACCTGGATCGAGGCATAGGCGTGGAGGCCGCGGGGGCGGGCTCGAGCGGTTCCACCTCGGCGGCGGGCTCGGCGCCGAAGCGCGCGGGGCTGGTGCTGGCGACGCTGATCGGCGTCGCCGGAGTCGCCAACCTGAACCTGGCGGTGGCGAACGTCGCCCTGCCCGACATCGGCGCGCACTTCGACGCGGGCCAGACGATGGTCGACCTGATCGCGGTCGGCTACTCGCTGGGGTTGGCGGCGTCGGTGCTCTACCTCGGCGCGATCGGCGATCGTTACGGCCGCAAGACGCTGCTGGTCCTGGGGATGGCGCTGACGATCCCGGCCTCGATCCTCGCCGCGATCGCGCCGACCGCCGAAGTCCTCTTCCTCGCCCGGGTCTTCGGCGGGGTGGCCGCCGGGATGGCCTACCCGACCACGCTGGCGCTGATCACGGCGCTCTGGTCGGGGCCACAGCGGACGAAATCGATCGCGCTCTGGAGCGCGCTCGGCGGCGGGATGTCGGCGCTCGGACCGCTGCTCGCCGGGGCGCTCCTCGAAGGCTTCGACTGGTGGTCGGTATTCATCGTCAGCGCGCCGCTCGCCGCGATCGCCCTCTTCTTCGCCTGGCGCTACGTCCCCGCCCACGTCAACGAGACGACCGAGCCGGTCGACCACCTCGGCGGCATCCTCTCGATCGCCATGGTCGGCACCCTGGTGCTGGCGATCAACCTCGCGCCGGAACCGGGCAAGGGGAAGACGGCGGTGATCCTCGGCATCGTGGCGGTCGCCGGGGCGGCGGCATTCGTCATGCGGCAGCGCCGTGCCAACAACCCGCTCTACGACCTCCACGTCGCCGCGCGGCCGACCTTCTGGGTGGCGGCGCTCGCCGGGATCATCGTCTTCGGCTCGCTGATGGGGGCGATGTTCATCGGCCAGCAGTTCGTCCAGAACGTGCTCGGCTACTCGACCCTGCAGGCGGGCCTGGCGATCCTCCCGGGGGCGATCGGCATGATCCTCGTCGCGCCGCAGTCGGCGAAGCTGGTCGAGTCGCGCGGCTCGCGCTTCACCCTGCTGGTCGGCGACACCTTCTGCCTGCTCGCCTTCCTTGTCATGTTCCTGCTCTGGGACGAGGGCGCCTCCTACTTCCCGGTCGGGCTCGGATTCCTGCTGATGGGCATCGGGGTCGGGTTCGCGGGCACGCCGGCCTCGCGCTCGCTGACCGGCTCGGTCCCGGTGAAGCGGGCGGGGATGGCCTCAGGGACCGCCGACCTGCAGCGCGACCTCGGCGGCGCGATCATGCAGTCGATCTTCGGCGCCCTGCTGACCGCGGGCTACGCCAAGTCCTTCACCGAACAGATCGCGGCGTCCCCCAACGCGGCGAGCGTCAGCGAAAAGGTCCAGAACGAACTGACCAAGTCCTTCTCCAGCGCCGCCAACACCGCGCAGCAGTACCCCGAATACGCCCACGCGATCGTCGGCGCCGCCCGCACGTCCTTCCTCGACGGCGGCGACTGGACCTACGCCGCCGGGATGATCGCCGTCGCGATCGGCATCGGCGTCGTCTTCTTCCTCTTCCCCGGACACGACCGGGAAGTGGCGCTGCTGGAGGGCTACCGCGCCGAGGATGGCTAGCTGCCGCCGGTGAGCTCCGGAGCCGCGGCGGGCTCGCGGGGAGGGCGCATCGCGGGGGCACCGACGCCGCAGGTGTAGTCGCACTCTTCCGGCCCCTCGCCTTCCTCCTCATGGAGGACGTCGGCGGAGATCGTCGTCCAGGCGATCGCCGCGCCGGCCAGCGCCAGCACCGCGCAGACCACCATGCCGACGTGGAAACCGTGGGTCATCTGGTCCGGTTCGTAGAACTTGTCCCCGGTCAGCCCGGCGATCGACGGGATCACCGCGACGGCGAGGAGGCCGGCCACCCGCGCCACCGCGTTGTTGACCCCCGAGGCGATCCCCGAGTTGGCCGAGTCGACCGCCGCCATCACCGTCGCGGTGACCGGCGCGACGACCAGGGTCAGGCCGAGACCGAAGACGATCACCGCCGGCAGCACCGTGGTGACGTAGCTGTCGCCGGGGTTGATCCGCAGCATCAAGAGCATCCCGGCGGCGATGATCAGCGGGCCGAAGGTGAGCGGGATACGCGGGCCGATCCGCTGCGCCAGCTCCCCCGCGCGCGCCGAGCCGACCAGCATCAGCGCGGTCACCGGCAGGGAGGCGGAGCCGGCCTCGATCGGCGTGTAGCCCATCGAGATCTGCAGGAAGCTGACGAGGAGGAAGAAGACGACGCCGAGCGCCGCGTAGACGACGAAGGTGACCGCGTTGGCGGCGCTGAACTGACGCGAGCGGAAGACCCGCAGCGGCAGCATCGGGTTGGGGCTGCGCATCTCCTGCCAGAAGAAGCCGATCAAGGCGGCGGCGCCGATCGCCGCGGTGGCGATGACCGCCGCCGACCCGCCTTCGGGAGCCTCGATCAGCGCGTAGGTGGTGCCGCCGAGGCCGATCGCGGCGAGCACCGCACCGGAGAGGTCGAGCTTGCCGGTCGCGTTGGGGTCGTGGGACTCGGGAACGTGGCGCGCCGCCGCGTAGACGACGAAGGCGCCGAGCGGCAGGTTGATCAGGAAGATCGCGCGCCAGGAGATCGCGCCGATCAGCCAGCCGCCGACCAGGGGCCCGATCGCCCCGGCGACGCCGCCGAGGCCCGACCACGCGCCGATCGCCCGCGCCCGGTCCGCGGGGCGGAAGCTGGCCTCGATGATCGCCAGGCTCCCTGGCGTCAGCAGCGCGCCGCCGATCCCCTGCACCAGGCGGGCGAAGATCAGGAGCTCAACATTGGGGGCCACCGCGCAGAGGAGCGAGGCGAGCGTGAAGAGGATGACCCCGACCTGGAAGATCCGCCGCCGCCCGAGCCGGTCGCCGAGGCTGCCGCCGAGCAGGATCAACGAGGCGAGCGTCAGCAGGTAGCCGTTCAGGATCCACTGCAGGGCGCTGGTCGAGGCGTTCAGGTCCTCGCCGATCTTCGGGAGCGCGACGTTGACCACGGTCGAGTCGAGGAACGCCATCCCCGATCCGGCGATGGTCACCGCGAGCAGCCAGCGTCCCGCGCCGCTCTGAAACGCCACTCCGGACGCGTTCGCCTCCACCCGTCGAGCCTACCGATGCGTTTTTTCTACCTCGTATGAGTGAGAAGCGCGCGGGTGGTCAGATCGTGAGGCCGCCGTCTACGGGGAGGGTCGCGCCGGTGATGCCGCTGCCGCCGGGGCCGAGGAGGAAGGCGATCGTGGCGGCGACCTCCTCGGGGGCGAGGAGGCGCTCCAGGGGCTGGCGGGGCGCGAAGTCGCGCGGGGACGGGAGGTCGAAGAGGCGGGCCGACTCGGCGAGGAGCGGCGTGTCGGTCGAGCCGGGGGCGACGGCGTTGGCGGTGACCCCGGAGCCGTGGAGGTCGGCGGCGAGGCCGCGGACGAAGCCGACGACGCCGGCCTTGGCGGCGCCGTAGGCGGCGAGGCCCTGCATGCCGCGGGTCGCGCCGGAGGAGGTGACGGCGACGAAGCGGCCGGAGCGCGGGCGCGGGCGTCCCAGGAGGCTCGGGACGACGAGGCGGGCGGCGAGCATCACCGCTTCCAGGTTGACCTCGATCAGCGCCCGCCCCTCCTCGTCGGGCAGTTCCCAGGCGGGGACGCCGCCGGCGATCGCGCCGGCGTTGGCGACGAAGGCGTCGAGGTCCCCCCATGCTTCCGCCCCCTCGATGACCGCTGCAAGGGCCCCTCGGTCCGTCGCGTCGGCGATCACGGCGCGGGCCACGTCGTCACGCCCGACGAGCCTCCCGGCCGCCGCCACGGCTTCGTCCAGGTCCCGCTCGCTCGCCATCGCGTACGGAAGCCGCCGGTCCGGCGAGCAGCGGTCGACGGCGACGACGCTCCACCCCTCCGCCGTGAGCGCGCCAACAATCGCCGCCCCGATCCCGCGCCCCGCCCCCGTCACGATCGCCACCCGCCGGTTCATCGCACGGTGTTGACGGGCCGAAAACTTGACATATAGGCGAGTTTTCGGCCCGTCAACGGGGAGGGTCAGGTTGGGTGATGCTGAAGCGGGGGGCCGGGGCGGGTTGGGGCATGCCGTCGACCTCGATGAAGACCTCGCGGTCGCGGTTGTGGCCGTCCTCGCGGGCCTCGCGCATCGAGAGCACCGGGGCGACGCAGCAGTCGGAGTCGGCGAAGAGCTCGTGCCACTCGTCGCGGGTGCGCTCGGCGA
>JAFDWG010000318.1 GCA_018268605.1 Actinomycetota bacterium
GTGACCCGGCCGATCCTTGCCGCGCCCGGGTGGTGCTTCCGCAGCATCTCCAAGGTCCGCGCCTCGTCGTTCTCGGGGACGACGACACAGAAGCCGCAGCCCATGTTGAAGACCTCGTGCATTTCCTCGTCGGAGACGCTGCCGCGCTCGGCGATCAGCTCGAAGATCGGTTGTGGGGGGAGGGGGGCGTCGATCTCGTAGCCGACCGGGGCCGCGAGGCGGAGGAGGTTGTTGACGCCGCCCGAAGTGATGTGGGCGAGGCCACGGACGTCGACGTCGGAGCGGAGCACCTCGACGATCGGCTTCACGTAGATCACGGTCGGCTCGAGTAGGGCGTCCCCCAGGGGGCGGCCGAGGCGGCCCTCCGGGTCCTCGTCCATCGGCAGGCCGTCGAGGGCTTTGCGGGCCAGCGTGTAGCCGTTGGAGTGGAGGCCCGACGAGGGGATGCCGATGATCGAGTCGCCTGCGGTCACCCGGCGGCCGTCGACGATCGAGTCGAGCGCGACGGTGCCGAAGCAGGCGCCCGAGACGTCGACGCCATGGACCATGTCGCCGAGCTGGGCGAGCTCGCCGCCGGGGATCTCGATCCCCGCCAGCGTCGCCCCGCGCGCCAGGCCTACCCCGATCGCCTCGCAGACCTCCGGGTTCGCCCGGTCGATCGCGATGTAGTCGAGCATCGCCAGCGGCTCCGCGCCGACGCAGATCACGTCGTTGACGTTCATCGCCACACAGTCGATCCCGACCGTGTCGAGCTTGCTGAGCGCTTCGGCGAGCACCAGCTTGGTCCCGACGCCGTCGGTCGAGAGCGCGATCCCCAGGTTCGGCGCCACCTCGATCACGCTCGCGTAGTGGCCCGGCAGCGGCACCTGCGCCGAAGGCCTCCCGAGCTCGATCTTCCCCAGCGCCCGCACCAGCCCGGCCACCGCCGAGTCGGCAGCGTCCTGGTCGACCCCGGATCTCGCGTAGGCATCGCTCATCTGCGGCGATTCTTTCAGCCCGTCAGGCCGACGCGCGGCGCAGCTTCCTCAGCACCACGCCGGCGAGGACCACGCGATAGGCGGCGTATGGCCAAAGGGCCTTGTCGCGCTCGACCAGCTGGATCAGGCGCTGAGAGGCGAGGGTGGAGGCGAATGAGGCGCCGGTGCCGAGGGCGAGGGTCTTGCGGAGCTCGGGGGTGGTACCGCGCTTGGCGAGGCGGACGCCCTTGAGGCCCGTGGCGCCGACGATGATCGGCAGGGCGATCGTGCGGGAGAGGAGGTTGGCCTGCCCGCGGGAGAAGCGGCGCCAGCGGGCCGCCGCGAGGGTCACGCCGTTGCGGGAGATCCCGGGGGCCAACGCCGCCGCCTGGGCGACGCCGAGGGCCAGGCCGTCGGCGGGCGTCGCCTCCCCGCGGCCGCGCAGCTGGGGCCGCCGGTCGGCGACGACCATCAGGGCAGCGCCGACGAGCAGGCCGTAGGCGGTCGCCCGCGGCCCTCCGAGGCGCCCCTCGATCTGGCGCTCGAACTTGTAGCCGACGAAGGCGGCGGGCGCGAAGGAGAAGGCGAGGAGGAGCGCCCGGTCGAGGTCGAACTGGCGCAGCTCTTCGACGATCAGCCTGCGCTGGCCGATCAGGAGGGCCGCCGCGGCGCCGGTGTGGAGGGCGACCTCGAAGCTCTTTCGCACCTCCGGGTCGATCTCGTCCCAATCCCAGCCGAGCAGCCAGGGGATGAGGACGATGTGGGCAGAGCTGGAGACCGGGAGGAGCTCGGCGGGGCCCTGCACGATGCCCAGCGCGATCGCGCGGTGGACCGGCAGTCGCCCTTCGCTCAAGCGTCCGGGGGAGTCGTCGCGGGGTCCGGATCGCGGGTGACGCGCTTGTAGACCCAGTAGGCGGCAAGGACGACGAGCGCCGCGACGACGATGTAATCGAGGATCGAGAGGTGCTCGCGCCACTTTTCCCATTCGTCCCCGACCGCACGGCCGAGGAGGCCGAAGCCGACCACCCAGGGGATCGACCCGAGCGCGGTCAGCCAGGTGAAGCGCCAGAACGGCATCTCGGCGATGCCCGCAGGCAGCGAGATGAAGGCGCGGACCAGGGGGATCATCCGGCAGACGAAGACGGTCACGTCGCCGTGGCGTTTGAACCAGCGGTCGACGGTGGCCAGCCGCGCCGGGCTGACGTGGATCAGCCGGTTTTTTTCCATCAGGTCGACGCGGCCGAGATAGCCGAGCCCGTAGGTCAACCAGGAGCCCACCATGTTGCCGAGGAACCCGGCGACGAAGATCTGGAGCAGGGTGTGGTGGCCTTCGGAGACGGTGAACCCGGCGAAGAGCATCACCGCCTCGCTGGGGATCGGGATGCAGGCGGAGCCCGCGCCCATCAGCAGGAAGATGCCGACGAGGCCGGTGTCGTCGATCACGTTGACGCAGAAATCGACGATCGGGCCGGTCAGGCTGGCGCTCGGGATGAGCATGGCAAGGTGCATGCGGCGGCACACTCTAGCCCGATCCTTAAGAAGCACCCGTAAACTCGGCTCTTCATGGGCCGGTTGAACCATCCCGTCTACCGCAACAGGGTGGGGCAGATACTGGCCGACGCGGTCCTCGTCGCGTTGGCCTACTTCCTCGCCTTCCAGCTGCGCTTCCTCGACGACCCGCACGGTTGGCCGCACCGCTACGAGGTGCTGTTCGCCCAGTCGGTCGGCTTCGTCGTCGCGGGCAAGCTGATCGTCTTCGCCGTCGCCGGGCTCTACCAGAAGTGGTGGCGCTACGTGAGCGGCCGCGACTTCCTGCTGATCGCGCGCGCGGTGGCGATCTCCAGCGCACTGCTGGTGATCGCCTTCGCCGTCGTCCAGCCGTTCGAACACCGCCTGCCGCGCTCGGTCGAGGTGATCGACTTCATGCTCACGCTGATCCTGATCGCCGGCGCCCGCCTGCTGGTGCGGCTGATCGTCGAGCGCCCCTCGAAGGGGGACCGGGTCCCGAAGCACGAGGTGCTGATCGTCGGCGCCGGCTCAGGCGGGCAGATGGTGGTTCGGGAGATGCGCCTGAACCCGGCGCTCGGCGCCACCGCGATCGGCTTCGTCGACGACGACCCGCGCAAGCGAGGTATGCGGATGGTGGGCGGCGTCAAGGTGCTCGGCTCGACCGACGAGATCGCCCCGATCCTCGACGAGACCGACCCCGACGAAGTGATCATCGCGATCCCTTCGGCCCCCGGCACGCTGCGCGCCAAGGTCGTCGCGGCCTGCCGTGAGCGCCGGATCCGCGTCCGCACCCTGCCGACCGTCTTCGAGCTCCTGCGCGGCGGCGTCCAGCTCTCCAAACAGCTGCGCGAGGTCCAGGTCGAGGACGTCCTCGGCCGCGAGCCGATCGTGGTCGAAATCGACCGCGTCGGCGCCTACCTACAGGACAAGATCGTCCTCGTCACCGGCGCGGGCGGCTCGATCGGATCCGAGCTCTGCCGCCAGATCGCCCGGGTCGGCCCGAAGCTCCTGGTGATGCTCGACCACGCCGAGGACAACCTCTTCGAGATCGAGCGCGAGATGCTCGACGAGCGCCACTTCACCAACGCCGAGTCGGTGCTCGCCGACTGCCGCGAGCCGCACCGGATGCTGGAGACGATGCAGCGCTTCAAGCCCGACGTCGTCTTCCACGCCGCCGCCTACAAGCACGTGCCGCTGATGGAGGCAAACCCCTTGGAGGCGGTCCGCAACAACGCGATCGCCACCCGGATCGCCGCCGAAACCGCCGCCGCCGCGAAAGCCGAGCGCTTCGTCCTCATCTCCACCGACAAGGCGGTCAACCCGCAGACGGTGATGGGCGCCTCGAAGGCGATGGCCGAGTGGATCGTCGAGGCCGCCGCCGACCGCCACCCGGGCACCCGCTTCGCCTCGGTCCGCTTCGGCAACGTGCTCGCCTCCTCGGGCAGCGTGGTGCCGATCTTCCGCGGCCAGATCGAGCGCGGCGGCCCGGTCACCGTCACCCACCCGGAGATGACGCGCTACTTCATGACGATCCCGGAGGCGGTGCAGCTGGTGATCCGGGCCGGGGACATCGGCGCGGGCAAAGGCGAGGTCTTCGTCCTCGACATGGGCGAACCGGTGAAGATCGTCGACCTGGCCCACAACATGATCCGCCTCGCCGGCTACGAGCCGGAGACCGACATCGCGGTCGAGTTCACCCAGCCCCGCCCCGGCGAGAAGCTCCACGAGGTGCTGTTCAGCGAATACGAGAACCCGCAGCCGACCGCCGCAAAACGGATCAACCGGGCCGTGCGGACGACGCCGCTCGACCCGAATTGGGTCGATTCGACCCTCAGCGCCCTGGAAGCACTGGTTCTGGCCGGGGACGAGGTTAATTTGGCGGAACGGGTCGTAGACCTAATCGCTTCCCCGGGCGGAGATGCGACGAAGGTCGCACTGGACGAGTAGCCTTCCGCAACTTTGCTGCACACCGTTGAAAGAATCGGCTCCTTCGCGGGCCTTGCGTCCTTCCTGGGGCTGGCGGTCTTCGCGCTGCTCCTCTTCGCCCATGGCCGCGACATCCGCCGGCTGCGCGACTGGGCGGGCTCGGCGCCGGAGCGGGAAGCCGAACGGACCGAACAGACGCAGACGATCGCCGCCCAGCGCGCCGAAGAGCTGCGGGAGCTGGAGGAATCGCGGACGGCTGAGCACGAAGCGGTCGAGCAGCGCGAGGTGCGACGCCAGCGGCGCGAGGAAGGCCTGCCGGAACTGACGCGCGGCGAGCGCATCCGCGAACGGTTCTCCGGTTTCGGCGAAACGCTCTCCCGCCCGGCGCTCCTGATCACGCTCTTCGTCGTCCTGCTCCTGATCGGCGGCGGCGTCGCCTACGCGGTCCTGAACTCCGGCGGCGGCAGCAGCGAAGGCGGCAAGTCGGCCAAGGCGGAAGGCAATAAGGGCGGTGGCGGTGGCGAAAAGCAGGTCGCCTCCGACAAGAAGGCGAAGCCCGAAGAAATCGAAGTCGCGGTGCTGAACGGCACCGAAGCGACCGGGTTGGCGGCGACCTGGGGCAACAAAGCCGAAGAAAAGGGCTTCGAAGTCGGCGCGATCACCAACACCACCTCGACCTTCGAAAATTCGGTCGTGATGTTCGCGAACGGGGCCGCTCCGGAAGCCAAGACGGTGGCCAAACAGCTTCAGATCCACAAAGTCCAGCCGATGACCGCCGAAGTCTCCGGGGTTTCGAACGGGGCGCCAGTCTCGGTGGTCGTGGGCGAGGACAATGTCCCGGCGGAAGGTTGACGCGGGCGCCGTCGTCTTCGCGCTGCTCGTCGTCGCCACCGTCGCCGCCTTCGCCTACGCCCAACGGGCAAAGCGCGACCCGCTGCTGGTCGACAAGGTCACGATCGGCAAGCGCTCCAGCGTCCTCGTCCCGGAAGGTCCCTGCGCCAAGCGCCACATCCGCATCAGGTTCAGGACGACCACCACGAACAAGGGCAAGGTCGAGATCATCCGCCCGGGCGGTGAACTGGTCCGCGTCCTCGCCCCGCACGCTTTCCTCAAGCGCTACCACTTCCACACCTTCCACTGGGACGGCAAGAACGAAGACGGCGTGGTCCAGCCCCCCGGCCGTTACAGGTTGCGGGTGATCCTCGAGGACGAAGGTCGCAGCCTCACCACGCCGGGCGTGATCCGCCTGCACAAGCATCCCGCGGGCGCGGTCGTCCGCTGCTTCAAGATGTCGACGAAGGGCAGCGGTTGAGCGCCTTCCTCTCCGGCGCCGGCCTGGTGATCGCCGCGGTCTGCGCCGCCGCCTCGATCCTCCTTGCGGCCGGGCGCCTGCGCTCAGCAGCGATGCTGACGGCGCTCGTCCTCTTCCCGGTCCTGATCCTCGGGGACCAGTGGCACAACCACCAGATCGTCGAATTGCGCCACCACGAGGCGAAAGCGGCGGTCGCGCTCGTCGCCGGCGTCATCCTGGTGGTCGCGCTCGCCTGGGTATTCCGTCGCCGGCCGGTGCTGATGCCGCTGGCGATCATCGGCATGCTCCCGTTCCGCATCCCGCTCGAATCGGGCGGGGAAACGGCGAACCTGCTGGTGCCGCTCTACGTCGTCATCGGCGCCGGGGTCCTCGCCTCGATCTTCCTGCCGCCGCCCGCGGAGAAGCGCCACCCGAGGTGGGTGGCGAAAACGCTGGCCATCTTCATCGTCCTCTACGCGCTGCAGGCGCTCTACTCCGAGGACTACTCGAAAGGCCTGCAGGAAGTCTGCTTCTTCCTCGTCCCCTTCACGCTCGCCTACATCCTCCTGCGCGAGCTGCCCTGGGACCGCCGCCTGCTCACCTGGGCGCTGGCCCTGGTCGCGGTCGAGGCGGCCGCCTTCGTCCTGATCGGCAGCGTCGAGTACGCCGGCCGCAGCCTCTTCTGGAACGAGGCGGTGATCCGCTCGAATGAATTCCACACCTACTTCCGGGTCAACTCGATCTTCTGGGACCCCAACATCTACGGGCGCTACCTGGCACTGGTGCTGGTGGTCCTGACCGCAGTGGTGATGTGGGTCCGCGAGCGGCGGGCCTTCTGGCTGTTGAGCGGTGCCATCCTGATCGTCTTCCTCGGCCTTGCGCAGACCTTCAGCCAGTCGAGCTTCATCGCCCTGCTGGCGGGCCTCGCCGTGGTGGCCGCGCTGCGCTGGTCGTGGCGCTGGACTCTCGGATTGGTGGTGGTCGGCATCATCGGTGCGGCCGTGGTGGTGCTTTTCGTCGGCGGCTCCGGCAAGGTCACCTGGGACAAGTTGAACGTCGACACCTCGGGGCGTTCGCACCTCATCTCCGGCGGCGCCGAACTCTTCTCCGAGCGTCCACTGTGGGGCTACGGGTCGGGCTCCTTCCAGCAGGCCTACACCAACCACCTGGAAACGAAGAAGAAGGCGCCGGTCACGATCTCCCACACCGAGCCGATCACGGTCGGGGCCGAGCAGGGCCTGATCGGCCTGGCCGCCTACCTCGCCCTCATCGTCGTCTCGCTCTGGACGATGGCGGCGGGCCTCTGGGCGCGCGGCCCCGACCGCGATCCGATGTACGTCTTCATCGCCCGCGCCGCGGTCCTCGCCGCCTTCGTCGCCCTCCTCGTCCACACGCTGGCCTACGCCGGCTTCTTCCAGGACCCGATCACCTGGGTCCTGATGGCGATAGGGGCGTCCCTCGCCGCGGTCCGCACCGGCGCGCCCGACCGCACGGCGCGAGCGACCACAGTCCCCGACGCCGCCTAGGCTTCCGCCCGTGTCCGGATACCTGCGCCGCCTGGCGACGACCGGCGCCGCCTACACGGCGGCGAGCATCCTCTCCAAGCTCATCGCGGTTGCGCTGCTGCCGCTCTACACGCGCCACCTCTCGCGGGCTGACTACGGCTACGCCGAAGTTCTCTTCGCCGCCGTCGTGACCGCCAGCATCGTCGTTCGCCTCGGCCTGATCGAGGCGGTCCTGCGCTTCTATTACCGCGAGGACGAGGACCAGGCCCGGGTCGTCGGCGCCACCTTCTCCGGGCTCTTCTGGTTCGCGACGATCGGTGCGCTGATCGCCCTGCCGCTGGCCGGGCCGCTGGCCGAAGCCCTCCTCGATCCCAAGCCCGCCGACCTTCACGGGGCGATCGAACTCACCCGGATCGCGATCGGCGGCCTCTGGGTGGCGACGCTCTTCGAATACCTGCTGACCCTCTTCCGCCTCGACGAGCGCGCGCGCGCCTACTTCCTCACCACGATCGCCAACGTCCTCTCGACGATCGCGCTCACCATCGTCCTCGTCGTCGGGGTGGGGGACGGGGCGCGTGGGCTCCTCCTCGGGTCCTACATCGTCGGCGCCGTCTTCGTCCTCGGCCTGATCTTCGAGCAGCGGCGGCGCCTCACCCTCCGCCTTGACCCGCCGCTGCTGAAACGCCTGCTCCGCTTCGGGCTACCGACGATGCCCGCCGAGGTCAGCCTCTACCTGCTCAACTTCGTCGACCGGCTGATCATCCTGCGCACCCTCGGCGCGGCAGAGGCGGGGGTCTACTCGGTCGGGGTGAAGTTCGCCCAGGCGGTCAACGTGCTCGTGCGCGGGTTCCAGCTCGCCTGGCCACCGCTCGCCTACTCGATCCGCAACGACGACGAGGCGCGGCGCACCTACGCGACCGTGATCACCCTCTTCCTCGCCGGCTGCACCTGGCTGGTGGTCGGGCTCTGGCTGCTCGCTCAGTACCTGATCCGTTTCTTCGTCGCGCCGAAATTCTTCGACGCCTACGAAGTCGTCGGGCTGATCGCCGCCGCGGTCACGCTGTACGCGCTCTACATGGTGATGGTGGTGATCCTGGGACGGACCGGGCGCACCGAGTACAACCTCCCGGCCGCCCTTGCCGCCCTTGCCTCGAACGTCGCCCTCAACTTGATCCTGGTGCCGCCGCTGGGGATCGTCGGCGCGGCCCTCGCCCTGGTCGGCTCCTACCTGGTCGTGATCGCCCTGATGTACGGGTTCACCCAGCGGCTCTTCCCTGTCCCCTACGAATGGGGGCGCCTCGCTCGGATCCTCTTCGTCGCCGCGGCGCTGGTCGGGTTCGGCGAGGTGGCCCTCCCGAGCGAGGGCTTCCCCGGATTCGTCGGCCGCCTGGGCCTCGGCCTGCTCTTCCCGGTCATCCTCTTCGCCACCGGCTTCTTCACCGTCGAAGAGCGCGGCTGGCTCGGCTACCTCCGCCACCCGCAGCGGCTGGCCGCGAGCTTTGCCGCGATTCGTTCCCGCCCCGCCGCCGTCGACGGCGATCCGGGCGAGATCTACGAAGCCGAGCGCATGGACGAAGACTCCCGGTTCTGAGGCGGCGTGGGGGCACCTCGCGGTGTCCTCGGGTCGCTCGCTCGGGTCACGCACCAACTGTGCGCTCCCCTCGCTCGCTTCCCCTGCGTCCTTGCGAGGCTGGCCCACGCCGTCTCAGAGCCCAGTTCTGAGGCGCGAGCCGAAATTTCACGCCAATTTGGCGCCGTAGTCCATACTGGGTCCTATGTTCTCCCAGATCGGACCCCTCGAGATCGCCATCGTCGCGATCATCGCCCTGCTCGTCCTCGGTCCCAAGCGCCTGCCTGACGCCGGCCGCGGGCTCGGCAAGAGCATGCGCGAGTTCAAAGGTGCGCTGACCGGCGATTCCGAGAAGTCCGAAGCCAAGACCGACGCCAAAGTCGACTAGCGCGCTTCGGCCCGCTCCTTGATCCCGGCCCCGCGCGCCGGAAAAAGCGCCTGCCGCGCGTGGGCGCGGTAGACCTCCGCGGGCTGCCCAGGAGTCACCGTTGCCGCCAGGGCGCGTAGGGCGTAGGACCAGGCGGTGAGCCCCCGCACCGCGAGAGCCGCGATCCGCCCGTGGTGCTTCCGCATGTAGAGGTCGCGGTTGCGGTGGAATTCGACGATCCGTGGCAGCCCGGTCGCGAGGTCCGAGGACAGCTGGTCGTGGTGGACGGCGGCGGCGCCGGGGACGAAGACCTCATGCCATCCGGCCTCGGCAAGGCGCTTCGCGAAGTCGCACTCGTCGTAGTAGACGAAGAAGTCGGGGTCCATGAAGCCGACCTGGGCGGCGGCCTCTCGACGGACCATCAGCGCGCTCGATTGCGCCCAGTCGACCCGACGCGTCACCTTGCCGGTGCTCTGCACGGTCAGCCACCGATGGAGGAATAGCGCCCCGGCGAGGGCCGTGCCGACGCCGGGGAAGCGCCAGGCGCAGGGACTGGGAGCGCCGTCGGAGCCGAGCAGCTGCGGCGTCGCGGCGGCGGCCTCTGGATCGGTGTCGAGCGCGGCCATCAGGACCGCCGCGGCGCCCGGCTTCAGTTCGGAGTCCTCGTTCAGCAGCAGGCAGTAGCGCCCTTTCGCGCGTTCCATCAGCAGCGAGTCGTTCGCCGCCTTTCCCGTCGGTCGCGGCTGCTCGATCAGCTGGATGTCCCCGCCGAGGTCGCGCACGGCCTCGGCCGATCCGTCGGTCGAGGCGTTGTCGAGGACGAGGATCTCCCGCTCCATCCGGGCCGGGTGCGTCGCCTCGATCGCGGCGAGGCAGGCGAGCAGATAGTCCCGCCCGTTCGTGTTCACCACGCAGTAGGAAAGCTCGATGGCCACGGCGCCACGATAATCGGCCGTTGATGAAGGTTCAGCAGGTCGACCCATCGGCCTTCACGCCGCCGTACGACCGCGCGCTTGCCGCGGCGCTCGCGCGTGCCGGCGTGGAGGTCGAGCTGGTCACGACGAAGTTCCTCTACGGGCCGGTGCCCGAAGCGGAGGGCTACGAGGTCGAGGAGCGCTTCTACAGACGGACCGCAGCCCGCGGGCTCTCGTCCTCGGCGCGGCTGCCGTTCAAGGCGATGGAGCACCTGCGAGACATGCGGGCGTTCGGCCGCTCGCCGAGCGACGCGGACCTCGTCCACTACCAGTGGCTGACGCTGCCGAGCCTCGACCGGCGGCTGCTGCCGCCGACGCGGCCCCGGGTGATGACCGCGCACTACATCCTGCCGCCGGAAGCGAGTCGTCGCGCCGCCCGCTCGGCCCACAAGGTGTTCGGCGCGATGGACGCAGTCGTCGCCCATTCCGAGCACGGGGCGCGGCGGCTGCGCGACGAGGTCGGGCTACCGGCCGAGCGGGTGAGGGTGATCCCGCATGGCGCCTTCGACTACCTGACCCGCCTGCCGCAGGAGAAGCCGCTGCCCGATGAGCTCGAGGGCGCCGAGGGCCCGGTCGTCCTCTCCTTCGGCCTGCTGCGCCCGTACAAGGGCCTGGAGAACCTGGTCGAGGCGTTCACCGAGGTCGGCACCGCCGCCGAGCTCTGGATCGTCGGCAACCCGCGGATGTCGGTCGAGCCGCTGCACGAGGCCGCCGCGCTGACCGGGGCCAAGGTCCGCTTCGTCACCCGCTTCGTCGAGGACGCCGAGATCCCGGCGATCTTCCGCCGCGCCGACGTCATCGCCCTGCCCTACCTCGACGCCGAGCACTCCGGCGTCCTCTACACCGGGCTCGCCTTCGGCAAGCCGATGGTGGTGAGCGCGGTCGGCGGCTTCCCGGAGGTCGCCGAGCACGGCGCCGCGCGGTTGGTCCCACCCGGGGACACCGGCGCGCTCGCCGCGGCGCTGCGCGAGCTGGTCGACGACCCCACCGCCCGCGAGGAGCTGGGCGCCGCCGCCCGCGCCGCCGCCGCCGGTCCCTACTCCTGGGATGAGGCCGCCCGCCGCACCCTGGAGCTCTATGAGGAGCTGCTGGCGCGATCGTGACGACACTCGCCTCGATCGTCTTCTGGGTCTGCGCGCCGGCGATCCTCTTCGCCCAGGTGGGCTACCCGTTCGTGCTGCGCGTCCTCGTCACCGGCCGCCGCGGCCGCGAAACGATGGGCGGCCCGCGGGCGCCGCGTCGGCTCGGCCTCCCGTCCGGCACCGCCGCCCGGGGCGAGGAGCGGCCGATGGTCTCCCTGATCGTCCCCGCCTACGACGAGGAGGAGGTGATCGCGGCGAAAGTCGAAAACGCGCTGCGCCTCGATTGGCCGCGCGAGCGCCTGCAGATCATCGTCGCCGACGACGGATCCACCGACGCCACTCCCGAGCGGGCGCGCGAGGCGGGCGCCGACCTCGTCCTGGAGCTGCCGCCCGCCGGCAAGGTCGCGGCGCTGAACGAAGCGGTCTCCGACGCCGACGGGGAGATCCTCGCCTTCTCGGACGCCAACAGCGAGTGGGCGCCGAACGCGCTGGAGGAGCTGCTGGCGCCGTTCGCCGACGAGCGGGTCGGCTACGTCTGCGGGCAGGTCCGCTTCCTCGATCCGGAGGGAGACAACCTCGAGGGCGCCTACTGGCGCTACGAGATGGCCATCCGCGCGATGGAGTCCGAGCTGGCCGGGATCACCGCCGGCAACGGCGCGATCTACGCGGTGCGCCGCAGCGCCTACGAGGAGCTGCCCCCGTCCGGCAGCCACGACCTCAGCTTCCCGTTCCGCCTCGCCAAGCGCGGCCTGCGCTCGCTGTACGCGCCGCGGGCGCGCGCGGAGGAGAAGATGGTGCCGACGATCGAGGGCGAGTTCGCCCGCAAACGCCGGATGATGGTCGGCCTCTGGGACATCGTCGTCGGCGAAGGCATGCTCGTCCCGCGCGGCTACCCGCCCCTGTTCGCCTTCGAGCTCTTCAGCCACCGCCTGCTCCGCTACGCGACGCCCTTCCTCCACGTCCTCGTCCTCCTCGCCAACCTGGTCCTGCTCGGGAGCGGCTGGTTCTACTACCTCACGCTGATCGCCCAGCTGGCGCTGCTCGGCGCCGCGGCGCTCTCCAACCGCCTGCCCGACGACGCGGTCGTGCGGATCTGCCGCTACTACGTCCTCACCCAGGCCTCGATCGTGCTGGGCCTCTGGGACCGCTGGCGCCACGGCTCCGGCGGACGCTGGGAGAAGGCGGCGGGCACGCGATGAGGGGAGGCCGCTGATGCCGCATGTCGTCGACCGCTTGCTCGCCGCGATCGGGCTTGTCGTGCTCGCCCCGGTGCTCCTCGTCTTCGCGATCTGGATCAAGCTCGACAGCCGCGGCCCGGTGATCTACCGCCAGCTCCGGGTCGGGAAGGACGGCACCACGTTCGAGATGCTGAAGCTGCGGACGATGAAGCAGGGCTCCGATCCGGTCGGGGTCGGTACCGTGGTCGGTCAGGGCGATCCCCGGGTGACCAGGCCGGGCGAGCTGATGCGCCGCACCTCGATCGACGAGATCCCCAATCTCGTCAATGTCCTCCGCGGCCAGATGGCCCTGGTCGGGCCCCGGCCGGCCCTGCCCGCCCACCTCGACTACTTCGACCTCGACGGGCATCCCCGCTTCGGCGTCCTCCCGGGGATCACCGGCTGGGCCCAGGTCCAGGGCCGGGCCGACATCACCTGGCCCGAACGGGTCGAGCTCGACGACTGGTACGTCACCCACCGTAGCCCGTCGCTCGACCTCCGCATCCTCGCGCGCACGATCCTCCCTGTGCTGAAGGGCGAAGGCGTCTCGCCTGAGTAGGGTTCCGCGGATGGCCGATCGACCCGAGGTCTCACTGCGCGCCTTCCAGCAGGGCGACGCGCCCGCCGTCCACCGGTGGTTCAACAACCCGGAGGCGACGAAATCGCTGATGGAGCAGCGGGGAAGCTTCTCGCTCGAGGAAGCCGAAGCGTGGACGGCACGCGCGGTCGCCGGCAACGACGAAGATCGTAAGTACGCGATCGTGGTCGAGGGCTACGACGAGCCGGTCGGCTTCACCGCCCTGTATGGGCTCTTCCGCCAGACGGCACCGGAGCTCGGCGCACTGATCGGCGACGACGTGCGCGGCAAAGGCGTCGGGCGGCGGGCGGAGGCGCTGACGGTGAAGAAGGCCTTCGACGAGTTCGGCGCCCACCGGGTCTATGGGCGCATCCCGGCCCGCAACGAGATCGCGAAGAAGGCCGTCGCCAGTCAGGGCTGGAAGTACGAGGGGACGATGCGGGCCCATCTCGCGCGCGAGGGTGAGCCACCCGACGACTGCGAGGTCTGGGGCGTCCTCCCGGACGAGTTCCGGGCCGCCACCGCCGACCTGTTCGGTGAGTAGGCCTTTCGCGCAACTGATCGAAGACGGCGGCGCCTCCGCTGTCGGGGGCGTCGGCGGCCACCCGAGCGAGTTCTTCCGCGGCGCCCATTTCCTCGCCGCCGAGAAGGCCACGCACACGCTGCGGATCGAGCTTGACAACTGCGAGCTGCTGGCGCCGCTCCTGGTGCGCGAGATCGGCGACAGCCCCGACCTCGACGCGGTCAGCCCTTACGGCTACCCGGGATTCGCAACCGTCGGCGAGGGCGTGACCGACGAGATGCTCGACCCGACGGAAGTCGACTTCCACCGCACCGGCCTCGTCTCGGTGTTCGTCCGCCACCGGCTCGACCTGGTGCCGCTCACGGGGGCGACCGAGCGCAACATCGTCCAGATCCACGACCCGTCGCTGAAGCCGAAGAGCCGCCCGAGCGATCGCCGTCAGGTCCGCCGCAATCTCGAAGCGGGGTACGCGGTCGAGCTGATCGCCGGGACCGAGACGAGCAGCGACCAGCGCGCCGCCTTCCTCGACCTCTACGAGCAGACGATGCGCCGCACCGAAGCCGCGCCCCACTACTTCTTCGGCGGCGCCTACTTCGAGGAGATCTTCGGCGCCGAGCGCACCTGGCTGGCGCTGGCCACCGACCCCGAGGGCGCCCCGGCCGCCGCGTCGATCGCCTGCGTCTCCGACGGCTACCTCCACTACTACCTCAGTGGCAGCGCCGACTCGCACCTGGGCGACTCGCCGATGAAGAATGTCGTCGCCCGCCTGGTCGAGCACGCCGACGAGCTGGAGCTGCCGCTGAACCTCGGCGGCGGCATCACCGCCGGCGACGCGCTGGAGGAGTTCAAGCGCGGCTACGCCAACCGCACCGTCACCTGGCGCACCTCCGAGGTCATCTGCGACCCCGAGCGCTACAAGGCGCTCACCGGCGACCGCGATCCCGGCGGCTTCTTCCCGGCCTACCGCGCCTGAGCGCGGGTGTCACTCGGCCGACGACGCAAGGGCCGCGACGGCGGCGGCCCGCTCCCACGGTCGTGCAGAGCGCAGCGCGCCGAGCACCGCCCGCGTCGCCGGGGCTTTGTTCAGCGCGATGAAGTGGATCCCCGGCGCGCCCGCCATCAGCAGCTCGGTGCATTGCTGGGCGGCGTAGGCGACGCCGAGCTCGAACTCACGCTCGGGGTCCTCACCGGCCGCGGCGAAGCCGCGCTCCAGCGACTCGGGGATGCTCGCGTCGCAGAGGTCGCAGATCCGTTTCGTGTGGGCGAAGCTCTGCACCGGGATCACGCCCGGGATGATCGGCACGTCGATCCCCTTCGCCCGCGCGGCGCGGACGAAGTCGAAGTAGATCTGGTTGTCGAAGAAGAGCTGGGTGACCAGGAACTGCACACCGGAGTCGACCTTCCTCTTCAGGTAGTCGAGGTCGGTGTCGAGATCCGGGGCCTCCGGGTGGACCTCCGGGAAGCAGGCGCCGCCGAGGCAGAAGTCCCAACCCGAGTTGATGAAGCGCGCCAGGTCGGCAGCGCTGCCGAGGCCGCCCTCGGCCTGGATGAAGTTCGACTGTCCCCGCGGCGGATCGCCGCGCAGGGCGAAGACGTTGTCGATGCCGACCTCGGCGATCTGGTCGATCGTCCGTGCCAGGCCGTCGGTCGTCTCGCCGACGCAGCTCAGATGGGCCATCGTCTCCAGCCCGTGCTCCTCCTTCAGGCGGCGGGTGATCTCGACGGTTCCCTGTCGGGTCGAGCCGCCGGCGCCGTAGGTGACCGAGACGAAGTCGGGCTTCAGCGGGGCGAGCGCGGCCGCCGTGGCGAACAGCTGCTCTTTGGCCTCGTCGCTTTTCGGCGGGAAGAACTCGACCGAGAAGCTCGGTCCACGGCTCGCAAGGATCTCGTCGATACGCATCGCACAAGCGTACCTGGGCTTTTCAGGCGACCGGCTCGGCCGGTCCCGTCGCGGTGGGGGCAGCGGCCTTGACCCCGGCCCGCTCTTCGAAGAGTTCCTCGATCTCCTCGAGCGGCTTGCCTTTCGTCTCCGGGACGTACTTCCAGCAGAACCAGAGGGTGAGGATCCCGATCGCTCCGTAGAACCAGAAGGCGCCGGAGCGGCCGAGCGCTTCGATCAACAGCAGGAAGGTCAGCGAGACGATGAAGTTGAAGGTCCAGTTCGCCATCGTCCCCAGCCCGGCCGCCTTCGAGCGCACGCCGAGCGGGTAGATCTCCGCGTTCAGCAGCCAGAAGATCGGGCCGAGGCTGATCGCGAACGAGGCGACGAAGGCCATCAGGCTCCCGATCGCGACGACCGAGGAGACGGTCGAGCCGCCACCGCCGATGAACGCCGCGCCGAGCGCGAACAGCGAGACGACCATGCCGGAGACGCCGACCATCAGCAGCGTGCGCCGGCCCGAGCGGTCGAGCAGGCGGATCGCGACGAGGGTCATCGCGACGTTGATGATCCCGACGCCGACCGCGGCCAGGATCGACCCCGCCGAGGAGTCGACGCCGGTGAATTCGACGATCGTCGGCGCGTAGTAGATGACGGTGTTGATCCCGGTCACCTGCTGGAGGATCGCGAGGCCGATGCCGACCACCAGCGCCGCTTTCACCGCCGGCTGCAGCAGGTCGGACCAGGCGCCCGGCTTGGCGTCGGCATGCACCGACTCCTCGATTTCGTCGAGCTCACGGTCGATCGTGTCCGGGTCGTCGACGCGGATCTTCGCCAGCACGGCCCGCGCCGCGAAGTCGTCGCCCTGCATCACCAGCCAGCGCGGGCTCTGCGGCATCCGCAGCATCCCGAAGGCGAGCCCGAGCGCCGGCACGCAGCCGAGGCCGAGCATCCAGCGCCAGCCTTCGATCCCGTCGAAGGCGAGGCCGACCAGGTAGGCGACGAGGATCCCGATCGTCACCGCCAGCTGGAAGAAGCTGACCAGGCGCCCGCGGCTCTCTGCCGGGGCGACCTCGGAGATGTAGACCGGCGCGGCGGCCGAGGCGAGCCCGATCGCGACGCCGATCACCACGCGGGCGACGACGAGGACGCCGAGCCCGGGCGCGGCTGCGCTGGCGAGCGCGCCGATCGTGAAGACGATGGCGGAGATCAGGATCATCAGCCGTCGGCCGTAGGTGTCGGCGGCGGGCCCGGCGATCGCGGCTCCGCCGACGGCGCCGATCGGCACCGCGGCGACGACCAGGCCCTGGGCGAAGCTGCCGAGCCCGAAGTCCCCCTTGATGAAGAGGAGGGCGCTCGCGATGACGCCCGTGTCGTAGCCGAAGAGGAGGCCGCCCAGCCCGGCGATCGCCGCCGTCAGCACCACGTTGCGTCGCGCTCGCCGCGCGGAGGCCTCCGACCCGTTCATGCCCGCGAGCACCCTATCCGGGCGCCCAGCGGAAGGGAAGGAAAAACCTTTCGGATCGAAGAGGCGTCCGATCGGCCGCCTAGCGTTCCGGGCGGTCGTGGGGACCCTGCCCCTCCCACGACCAGCGACCGGGGCGCAGTTATCTGCGGGAGCCGGGCGTCGCGAGCACTCCCCCGCGAGTTGTCGGTGCCGTGACTAGCCCGCCCGATCCCGCGTGGTGCGAGGTGAGCGGCGCGCATGCGCCCGCTCCCCGCGCCCCGTTCTCCTCACTGTGGGACGATCTCCGGCGTGGGGGACGAGGTTCGCTACGAGCGCGTCGGTGCCGCCGCGGTGCTGACGATCGACCGACCGGAGCGTCGCAACGCCGTCGACGGGGCGGCCGCGCGAGCGCTTCGCGATGGGCTCGAGCGCTTCGAGGCCGACGACGACGCGCGCGTCCTGGTCCTCACCGGGGCCGGGGGAGAGGCGTTCTGCGCCGGCGCCGACCTGAAGGCGATGGACCTCGACGTCGACCACCCGGCCGGGCCGATGGGCTTCAGTCGCCTGGCCGCGTCGAAGCCGACGATCGCCGCGATCGACGGCTGGTGCCTCGCGGGTGGGCTCGAGCTGGCGCTCTGGTGCGACCTGCGCCTGGCGACCCCGCATTCGACCTTCGGCTGCTTCGAGCGCCGCTGGGGGGTGCCGCTGATCGACGGCGGGACGCAGCGGCTGCCCCGCGTGATCGGGCTCGGACGGGCGCTCGACCTGATCCTCAGCGGCAGGCCCGTCGGCGCCGAGGAGGCCGAGCGGATCGGCCTCGTCACCTCGGTCACCGCGCCGGGCGCCCACCTCGAGCGCGCCCTCGTCCTCGCCGACTATCTCGCCGACCTTCCCCAGGACACGATGCTCGCCGATCGGCGCGCGGCGATCGAGGGGCTCGGCAGGCCGCTCGCCGACGGCCTCGCCCTGGAGCATCGCCTCGGCCGCGAGACGCTCGCGACCGCCGCCCGCGGCGCGTCCCGCTTCGCCTCCGGCGAGGGACGCCACGGCGCCCCTGCCGACGCCGGATCCTGACGTCCGCCGAACCCGCCGGCGAGCGCCTGAAACGTCGCAGGAATCGAGTGTGGCACCCGGTTCCTGCGCTCAAGAAAGCCCAAGTTGAAGTTGGATCAGTTCCGGTACCGTCCTGTTCGTGGCTCAACGTTCGTCGATGCGACCGCCCCCCGGTCGCCAACGCCTCTCCCGCGAGTTCATCGCCCGTCACCAGCGCGCGCGGATCGTCAACGCGCTCGCCGAGGAGACCCTGGACCGCGGCTACCGCGCCGTGACCGTCGCCGACATCGTCCGGCGCGCCGGGATCGCCCGCAACACGTTCTACGACAACTTCGCCTCCAAGGAAGACTGCTTCCTGGCCACCCAGGACTACGCGGTCGAGGAGTCGCTCTCGCGGATCGTCGAGGCCGCCGAGGAGAAGGAGACCTGGGAAGAGCGCCTCGCGGCCGGGCTCGAGGCCTTCCTCAAATACGTCGCCTCAGAGCCGGCCCTCGCCCGCACCTGCATCGTCGAGGCGCTCTCGGCCGGAGAGGCCGCGCAGGAGCGCTACGAGCAGTCGCTGCAGGCCTTCGTCCCGTTGCTTCGCCTCGGCCGCGAGTCCTCGCCCGTCGGCGACGATCTCCCCGAGACATTGGAGGAGACGATCGCGGGTGGCATCTTCTGGGTCATCTACCAGCGCATCGTCCTCGGTGAGACGGAGGAGATCGAGGCGCTGCTCCCCGACCTCGTCGACTTCGCCTTGACCCCCTACATTGGCGCCGAGTCGGCGCGACGGGCCACCGCCCGGTTGTAAACGATAGGTATCGTCGCCCCGTGGCACTCGATCCTGCCGACGCTGCTGAGTACCCGCCGGAGCTGTCGCGCCTGCCCCCCGGTCGGCACGGGCTGCCCCGCGACTTCGTCGTGCACAACCAGCGTGAGCGGCTGATCGCCGGGCTCGCCGAGGCGGTCGCCGAAAAAGGCTACGGCGGCACCACGATCGCCGACATCACCCGCCACGCGGCGGTCTCCAGGCGCACCTTCTACGAGCACTTCGAGGGCAAGGACGAGTGCTTCGTCGCTGCCTTCGACACGGTCACCGCACAGCTGCGCGAGGCCATCGCCGAGGCCTATGAGGCCGAGGACGAGTGGCCGCTGGCGCTCCGCGCCGGGATCGAGGCGATGCTCTCCTTCCTCGCCGCCGAGCCGAACCTGGCGCGCCTGGCCATGGTCGAGGCTCTGGTCGCCGGCCCGGTCGTGGTCGAGCGCTACGACGCGGCCGTGCAGACCTTCCTTCCCTACCTCGAGGCGGGCCGCGAAAAGGCACCCAAATCGGTGCTCAAGCACCTCTCCGACTCGACCGAGGAAGCCCTCGTCGGCGGCATGGTGTCGGTCGTCTCCCGTCGCATCGTCGCCGGGCAGGCCGAGGAGCTCGAGTCGCTGCTCCCCGACCTCACCGAGTTCACCCTCACGCCGTTCATCGGCACCGAGAAAGCCGCCGCGCTCGCCGAGAGCAACTAGCTTCGCCGCGCCTTCTCACCCCCTCCGGCCGAACATGTGCCCGCTGGGGGCGACGGCGCGGAGCTCGGCGACCGCGTGCTCGCGCACCTCGCGGACCGGCGGCCGCGGCTCGGGCCGGCGCCGCGCCAACTCGGTCCGCTCCAGCGCCTCGACCGAGGTGACGACGACGTTGGTGGTCCCCTCGCGGCGCTCCAGCTTCCCCTTCGCCCGCAGCAGTGGGGCGGCGCGGACGAGGGCGCGGTGGCGGTCGTAGACCGGAGGCGGCACGATCAGGTTGACGTTGCCGCGCTCGTCCTCGAGCAGCATGAAGACGATGCCCTTCGCAGTCTCCGGGCGCTGGCGGGCGACCACCATCCCGGCCACCTCGACGATCGCCCCGTCACGGGTCTTCGCCAGGTCCGAAGAGCGGAGGATCTTCGGGTCGAGCCCCGGCCGGAGCATCTCCAGCGGGTGGCGCCCCAAGGTGAGGCCGGTGCTCCGGTAGTCGGCGATCAGCTTGCCCCACTCGCCGAGCGGTTCCAACTCCGGCGGCTCCGGCGGCTCGATCGGCAGCGCCAGCTGGGTCGCCCCCCCGCCGCTCGTCCGTCCCGCCCCGGTCACCCCGACCCGCCAGAGCGCGCCGCGCCGCTCGCCGTCGCCATCGGCGGGGATGCCGTCGAGCGCCCCTGCCCAGGCCAGCTTTTCGAGGCTCGGCAGGCCCGCGCCCGAGCGCGAGGCCAGTTCGGCGATCCCGCGGTAAGACCCGCCGCGTTCGCGCTCGGCCGCCAGCGCCTCCATCTCCTCGGAGCGCACGCCCTTCACGTAGCCGAGGCCGATCCGCACCTGCAGGCCGCCGCGCAGCTCGGGGTCCTGGCGCGGGGACTCGACGTGGCAGAGGGCGCGGCTGACGTTCGCGTCCGGCGGCGCCACCCGGATCCCGCGCCGCTGCGCCTCGTGGACGAGCGAGTCGGGCGGGTAGAAGCCCATCGGCTGCTCGTTCAGCAGCGAGCAGAGGAACTCCGGCCCGCGGTGTACCCGTAGCCAGGCCGACTGATAGGCGAGCAGGCCGAAAGCCGCCGAGTGCGCCTTGGGGAAGCCGAAGCCGGAGAAGCCCTGGATCTGCTGCCAGACCCGCTCGGCGATCTCCGGCGCGACACCGCGCTCCGCCGCACCCAGGACGAAGTGCTCGTGGTGGGACTCGATCGCCTGCAGCGAGCGCTTCTTCGACATCGCCCGCCGCAGCCCCTCGGCCTCCGAGGAGGAGAAGCCCGCCAGCGCCATCGCCACCTCGATCACCTGCTCCTGGTAGACGATCGTCCCCAGCGTCTCCTCCAGCACCGGGCGCAGTAGCGGGTGCTCGTAGGGGATCTCGTAGGTCGGATCCTCGCGCAGCCGTTTGCGCCGCTCGATATAGGGGTGGATCGCGCCGCCCTGGATCGGCCCCGGACGAACCAGCGCCACCTGGACGGTGAGGTCGTCGAGGTTGCGCGGCCGGGTGCGCGGCAGCATCTGCATCTGGGCGCGGCTCTCGATCTGGAAGACGCCGGTGGTCTCGGCGGCCCGGATCGATTCGTAGGTCTGCTCGTCGTCGAGCGGGATGCGGGAGAGGTCGAGCGCCTCGCCGCGGCTGCGCCCCAGCTCCTCGACCGTGCGCTCGACCGCGGAGAGCATCCCGAGGCCGAGCAGGTCGATCTTCAAAAAGCCCGCGTCGCCGCAGGAGTCCTTGTCCCACTGGACGATCTGGCGACCGGCCATCGCCGCGGGGACGACCGGGCAGACGTCGATCAGCGGCCGGGTCGAGATCACCATCCCGCCGGGATGCTGGGAGGGGTTGCGGGGGAGGCCCATGATCTCCTTCGACAGCTCGAGCAGCACGCGCCAGCGCGGCTCGGCCGCGCGCCGTTCCCCCAGCGCGGCGACGAGGTCGCGCTCGATCTCGGACGCCGTCTCGTGGAAGCCGACCGTCTTCGCCACCTTGTCGATCTCCGCCGGTGGCAGTCCCAGCACCTTGCCGAGGTCCCGCACCGCGCCCTTTGGCCGGTAGGTCGGGAAGGCGGCGACCAGCGCCGAGTGCTCGTGGCCGTAGCGCTCGTGGACGCGAGGGATGAGGACCTCACGGATGTCGCGCGGGAAGTCGAGGTCGATGTCGGGCATCGAGGCGGTTTCGTCGTTCAGGAAGCGGCCGGAGAAGAGGTCGGCTTTGACCGGGTCGACGTGGGAGAGGCCGGTGAGGTAACAGACGATCGAGCTGACGCTGGAGCCGCGGCCGCGTCCGGGAGGGAGGACGGAGCGCGCCGAGTCGGGTCCCCGCACCTCGACCGCCACCTCGCGGGCGAGCTCCAGCATGTCGCGGTGGAGGAGGAAGAAGCCGCTGAGGTTCAGCCCGCGGATCGTCGCCAGCTCCTGACGCAGCCGCGTCTCGGCCTCGCCGCGCCGTGGGTCGCCCGCATAGCGCTCGTCCATCATGTGGGCGCAGACGCGGGCGAGCTCCCCGTCGGCCGCCCCGTCCTCGGAGCCGGGGTAGCGGTAGCCGAGGTCCTCGGTGAGGTCGAAGGCGAGGCGCTCGGCGAGGCGGACGGTCTCGGCGACGGCATCCGGGTCCTCGGCGAAGCGGGATGCCATCGCGGCGGGGGAGGCGAGCGCGGCGGTCGAGTTCCCGCGCCGTCGTGGCTCCGAGGACTCGAGCGTCTCGCCCAGGCCGATCGCGACCAGCGCGTCCTGGAGGTGGGAGCGCGTGCGGACGTGCGCGTGGACGTTGCCGGTGGCCACGGTGGGGACGTCGAGGCGCTCGGCGAGCAGGCGGAGCCAGCGATTGCGCGCCCGGTCGCGCCGCCAGTAGGGACGCTGCAGCTCGACCCGGAAGCGGTCGCGGCCGAAGGCGGTGAGAAGCCTGCGCCCGAGCGCCTCGCCCGTCGCCGTGTCGCCGCGCTCGAAGGCCCCCGCGAGCGCCCCGTCCCGCGCGCACCCCGACAGGCAGACGAGCCCCTCGGCGTGCCGCTCGACTTCCTCGAGCGTCGTCCAGGCCGGTTGCGCCGTGCGCGCCGTGTTGTCCCGCGTATGCGAGTGCGCCGCCGTCAGCAACCGGCACAAGTTCCGATACCCGTGCGAGTCCTCCACCAGCAAGGTCAGATGTTGACGGGCCGAAAACCCGTCAGATAGTCCGGTTTTCGGCCCGTCAACATTGAGGGTGAGCTCGGCGCCGGTGATGGGGCGGAGGCCGAGGCCCTTGGCGCAGTGGGCGAACTCCATCGAGCCCCAGAGGCCGTCGTGGTCGGTCAGCGCCAGCGCCGGGTAGTCGAGCGCGGCGGCGGCGCCTGCCAGCTCCAGCGGGGTCGAGGCGCCGTCGAGGAAGGAGAACGCCGAGTGGGCGTGCAGCTCGATGTAGGGAGGGGGGCTCGCCATCGTCGTCGGTGCCTCAGGCCCGCTGCCGGTACCAGCGCCCGCTGCCCGGCTCGCGGAAGACGGTGAGCGCGCGGCCGTCGGCCATCGCCAGCTCGAAGTAGTGGCGGCGCAGCGGGCGGGGCGTCCACCAGCGGTCCTCGACCAGCCACTCCTCGCGCACCGCCTCGACCGCCGCCGCGGCGACCTCGCGCGGCGCCCCGTCGTCGCCGGCGCGCACCGCGACCGGCCGCGGCTCGTTCAGGCGTCGCGGCCCCGGCATCAGAGCTCCGGGAAGGGGGTGAGGAGGTGGCGGCGCTCGGGCACTCGCGACGTCGCGTCGACGGGGAGGACACGCAGCAGGGCGTCGGCGCCCTGGGTCGCCCGCACCTCGCGGATCGCCGCGCCCAGCCGCCGTCGCCGCGGCTCGGCGCCGCCGACCTCCATCACCAGCTGATCGGCGGCCGCGGGCCCGAAGCCGAGGGCCCGCAGCCGCAGCGCTTCCGCCGGCCCCGGCAGGCCCTCCAGCCGCGGCACCAGCAGGCGGCGCAGCGCCGAGGCGGCGGCGGTGGGACGGCCGAGCCCCTGGTCGACGCTCCAGCTGCCGCCACCACACAGCCGCGCCCCGAGGCGCACGCCGAGCAGCGTCCGCCCCTTGCGTGCCGGCGCCGCCAGCAGTCGGTCGATCAGCAGGTGGAGCGCCCGGTCGAGTTGGCTTCCCGCGACCCCTTCGGGCAGTTCGATCTCGCAGACGAGATCCTCGTGCGGGACGCGCGGTCGCAACGGCTCCTCTTCGCCGCGGGCGATCCGCAGGGCGGTCAGGCCGAGCGGCCCGAAGCGGTCGGCGACCTGGTCGGGCGTCAGCCGCCGCAGCTCCCCGAGCGTCCGGATCCCCAGCCGCTCCAACGAGGCGACCAGCTCCGCCGCCCGCCGCGGCTCGTCCAGCCGGTCGACCAGCACCGCGGTCGGCAGCGGCCCGAGGAAGACGTCAAGGCGGTCGTCGGTGACGACCGCCTCACCTCGTTCGGCTGCGGCCCGTGCCGCGGTCCGCGTCGGCGCCACCCCGATCAGCACCTCCGCCCCGACCGCGCGCCGCGCCGCCGCCGTCACCCCGGCCACCTCACCGCCGTGCAGGCCGCGCAGCCCGCCGACCGCGAAGAAGACCTCCCCGGCCGTCTCCGTCTCGACGCCTGCTCCGATCCCCTCCAGCGCCCGCGCCACCGTCTCGGTCATCTCCGCCGCCTCGACCGGATCCTCCACCCGGTCGACCGGCGTCTCCGCAGAAGTTGCGCGCCCGGGCCGAAGCCCCCCGGAATGGCCCGGGCGCTCAGGAGTCGTCAGGCGGCAGTCGATGACGCAAGCGATCTCCATACGAACATATGTTCGCACCGATCGCGATGGCCGGCCTCAGACAAAGCGTCTCAGAACGAAAAGTTGCCGCTAGAGCCCAAGATTTCGCCCGCCAGGGACTCGCTCAGCTCCCACAATCGGCCGCGGGCGGCGGGGTCGTAGGCCTGGTCTTCGGCGCGGGCTTCGGTCTCGCGGTCGAAGAAGCGGCCGGTGACGTCGTCCAGGGAGGGGTCGGTGGCGAGGCGGACGGTGGAGTCGACGCCGCGGTCGAGGGAGTCGACGGAGGTGCCGCGCTCGTCGAGGACGATCTTGGTCGGCATGAAGGTGGCCGGGTGGATGGAGTTGACGGTGACGCCGGAGTCGGTGGGGAGGCGGTAGGCGAGCTCGTTGGCGAAGGAGATCTGGGCGAGCTTCGACTGGGCGTAGGCGCGGCGGCCTTCGTAGAAGGAGCGTTCGAGCTGGGGATCGTCGAAGTCGAGCGAGGCTTGGCCGAGGGAGGCGATCATCACGACGCGGGCGGGGGCGGAGCTTTCGAGCAGGGGGACGAGGCGGGTGGTGAGGACGAAGCTCGCCAGGTAGTTGACCGCGAAGCGCAGCTCGAGGCCGTCCCTGCTCTCCTCGCGATCCGGCGAGTCGGGGAGGCCCGAGCCGATGCCGGCGTTGTTGATCAGCAGGTGGAGAGCGGGGAGGGCGGCGAGCTCGTCGGCGAGGGCCGCCACCTCGGCCAGCGAGGCGAAGTCGGCCCGGTGGGTGCGGACCCGGTCGTTGCCGGTCGCGGCGACGATCTCTTCCTTTGCCGCGGCGAGCCGCTTGGCGTTGCGCCCGTGGATATGGAGGGTCACGCCCATCCCGGCCAGGCGCTCGGCGACCGCCCGGCCGAGCCCGTCGGTCGCCCCGGTGACCAGCGCGACGGTGTCCTCCGGTGAGCGGCTCACGGGACCCTCAGGACGATCTTGCCCGCCCCGTGGCTCGCTTCCGCGTGACGGTGCGCGTCCGCCGCCTGCTCCAAGTCGAAGACCTCGTCGACCTCGATCTGCAGCTTTCCCCGCTCGATCAGGTCGCAGAGCCCGGCCAGCCCGACGGGGTCGGGCTCGACCAGGATCCCGGTCGAGCGCTGCTTGCGCGCCGCGGCCAGCTCGTGCACCTTCGGGTCGACGCCGCTCGGGACCAGCACCATCGTCCCGCCCGGGCGCAGCACCGCGAGCGAGCGCTCGCCGTAGCTCCCGGTGAAGTCGACGATCGAGTCGAGGTCGGCACAACGGCGGTCGAAGTCGTCGTCGCGATAGTCGAGGACCTGCGCCGCTCCGAGGCCTTCGAGGAACTCGGCCTGCTCGCGCCGCGCCGTCGCGATCACCTTCGCCCCGCGCGCCGCGGCGATCTGCACGGCTAGGTGCCCGACCCCACCCGCGCCGCCGTGGATCAGGACGTCGTCGCCCTCCTGCACGCGGATCGTGTCGACGACGATCTGCCACGCGGTCAGCCCGGCCAGTGGCAGCGCGCCGGCCTCCTCGGTCGACAGCGCGTGGGGCTTGTGCTCGAAGTGGCGGGAGGGCGCGCTCACGTACTCGGCGTAGGCGCCGGCTTCGCGCGGGAACCAGGGCATGCCGAACACCTCGTCGCCGACCGCGAAACGGGTGACACCGCCGCCGACCTTCGTCACCTCACCGCAGACGTCCCAGCCGACCGTCAGCGGGAAGCCGCCCATCGACGACGACGCTCCCTTGCCTTCGCGCGACTTGAAGTCGACGGGGTTGACCCCGGCGGCGCGGACGCGGACCTGGATCTCGGTCGGGATCGGCTCCGGCGCCTCGACCTCGGCGAGCCGCAGCACCTCCGGCCCTCCGAACTCGTGCTGGACGATCGCCTTCACCAGCCCGATCTTAGGCGGATCGTCCGGTTCGCTACGTTCGCTGCCCTTGAGGCGCTTATCCCGGATAGCGGTAGATGTCCAGCCCCTGCGCGAGTCGCGCGACTTCCGGCTGGTCACGCTCGGCGCGGTGATCACCGGGCTAGGGTCCCAGGCGGCGCTGGTCGCGCTGCCCTACCAGGTGTTCGTGCTCACCGGTTCGGCCTTCCTCACCGGGCTGATCGGCCTCGCCGAGCTGGGGCCGCTGATCGTCGCCTCGCTCTTCGGCGGCGCCTTCGCCGACCGCTTCGAACGCCGCCGCCTGCTGTTCCGCTGCCAGTACGCCCTGGTCGCGATCGCCGCCGCCCTCGCGGTGGCCACGGCGACCGGACCGCCCCCGGTCTGGATCCTCTTCGTCCTCGCCGGAGCGATGGCGGGCGCCTCGGCGATCGAGCGCGTCGTCGCCTCGGCGATCGTCCCGAAGACGGTCTCGCCGAAGATGCTCCCCTCGGCGATCTCACTCACCTACGGCCTCTACCAGCTGACGATGGTCGTCGGGCCCGCCCTTGGCGGCGTCCTGATCTCGCTCTTCGGCCTGACGATCCCCTACGCAGTCGACGCGGTCAGCTGCCTCGGGATGGCCGGCGCCGCGGCGATGATGTCGCGCCAGCCGCCCCCTGAGCAGGAAGCCCGCGAGCCGGTCCTCCGCTCGATCCGGTCCGGCATCGCCTACCTGCGCAAGCTGCCGGCGGTGACCGCGGGCTTCGTCATCGACCTCTGCGCCATGACCTTCGGCATGCCCCGCGCCCTCTTTCCGGTCCTGGCCCTGACCGTCTACCACGCCGGCGCGGCCGGGACCGGCCTCCTCTACGCCGCCGTCGCGGCGGGCTCGACGATTGCCGCCCTCACCACCGGCTGGATGCGCCACGCGCGCTTCCTCGGCCGCATCGTCCTCGTCTGTGTCGGCCTCTGGGGCATCTTCATCGCCGGCGCGGGCCTGGTCGACAACATCTGGCCGGCCGCCGCTCTCTTCGCCCTCGCCGGCGCCGCCGATTCGGTCAGCGCCGTCTGCCGCTCGACGATGATGCAGACGCTCACCCCGGACGCGATGCGCGGCCGCGTCTCCTCTGTCTTCAGCCTGGTGGTCGCCGGCGGCCCGCGCCTCGGTGACGTCGAGTCGGGGACCGTCGCGGCGCTCACCACCCCCGCCTTCTCGGTCGTCTCCGGCGGCCTGGTCTGCCTCGCCTCGGTCGGCGTCGTCGCCCTCGCCTTCCCCCAGCTTGCCGCCTACGACTCGGCGAAGGTCGGGCGTGAGGGGGTTGAGCGGCAGAGTCTGGAGGACGAGGCACTGGAATCGAGCGAGTTGATCTGAGGGAGTGCGGTGTCTCTCCGAGGGTTCGTGCGTGAGAGGCCACACCTCGGCCCGATCCGTCGACGAAGACGTCGGGAACTTCACGCTTTCTCGCGCCTTCGATCCAGGCAGGATCCGCTCCCGGAAGCGCGGTCGACCACGCCGTGCTCGCCGGCAGCCCTTGCGTCCCTTTCCCCGAGACCCGCCGCGCCCCCTAAGCCGCTCGGCGCTCCAAGGCGGCCTCGTAGTTGATCCGCATCAGGGCGATCACGTCCTCGACGTCGGCGTCGCTCTCGATGCGCCGCGCGGCGGGGCCATGCCTGCCGGGGAACACCGGATGCTCGACGATCCGGCCTTCGGCGGCGAGCTTCTCCCAGCGCTCCTGGGAGAAGAAGAAGTGAGCTGCGTGGTCACCGTGCAGGTGGCCGATTTCGCGACGGCCAAGTCGGAATGCGAACTCGCCGCGCCTGCCCGGCCCGGCCTCGATCCCGTCCCAACCCGTCACCTCTGCGGTTATGCGTTCGCTTGGTTTCGTCATCGGGCGAAGGTACAAGTTCAAGTTAGCTTGAAGTCAAGCCCGAATCGTGATTCGCTTCGCGAATGGCGCAGCTCCTCACCATCTCCGAGACGTCCCGGCGCAGCGGCGTCGCCTCCTCGGCGCTCCGCTACTACGAAGAGCGCGGCCTGATCACGGCCGAGCGCGAGGGCTCCGGCCACCGTCGCTACCCTCGGCCGGTGCTGCGCCGCATCGCCTTCGTCGTCTTTGCGCAGAAGGTCGGCCTGTCCCTCGAGGAGATCGCCGCCGAGCTGGCGAAGCTGCCCCCGCAGGGCGTGCCCGGCCGCGAGGACTGGTCACGCCTCTCCGCCACCTGGAGCGGGCGCATCGACGAGCGGATCGCCGAGCTCGAGCGGCTCAAGGCGGGCCTCACCGAGTGCATCGGTTGCGGCTGCCTCTCCCTCGATCGCTGCAAGCTCGCCAATCCGGACGATCGCGCCGCCCGGCACGGCTCCGGCCCGCGCTTCTGGCTCGGCGACCCGCCGCCCGCTCAGACGGCCTCGGCCGCAAAGGAATGACCAAGCAAAGTCAGATGTTGCAGCCGGCGCCTAGGTGGGTAATCGAGTGTCATGCAGACGACCCGGACGGAGAAGGCGACACTCCACCGCGAGTTCTCGCCGGCCCCGTTGCGGGCGCGCCGTCAGGAGTTCGGCCTCGACGACCTACACGATGTCCGGGCCTTGGTCGCCGCCGCCGCGACCGCGACCGGGCTGACGCCGAGCCGCACCAACGACCTGGTGGTCGCCGCCTCCGAGCTTGCCGCGAACAGCATCCTGCACGGCGGCGGACGGGGCCTGGCCTCGGTCTGGGGCGAGGAGAGCGCGATCTTCGTCGAGGTCTCGGACGCGGGGACGATCAGCGACCCGACCGTCGGCCACGTGCGTCCCCACCCCTCCTCCGAGCACGGCCGCGGCCTCTACATCGCGAACCGGCTCTGCGACGAGGTGTGGATCGACAGCAGCGCCACCGGCACCCGGATCCGCCTGCGGATGGACATCGACCACCCGGCCGATCGCGACTAGACCCGGCGCAGCGCCAGCAGCACGATGTCGTCGCCGAGCTCGCCCCCGGCGCGACTGACGGCGTCGCCACGCAATCGCGCGGTCAGCTCCTCGAGCGCCAGCGGCGAGAGGTACTCGATCAGGCGCGCGAGGTCGTCCGGGTCGCGGTGCTCTGACGGCGGGCCCGCCTCGAGCCAGCCGTCGGTGCAGAGCACCAGCGTGTCGCCCTGCTCGAAGACCGCGTCGTGCCGCTGCACTTTGGCGTCGTTCAACGCTCCCAGCACCGTGCCGCCGCCGAGCAGGCAGGCCTCGCCGGCGCGGACGTGGACCGGCGGCGGGTGCCCGGCGCTTGCCACCACGAGGCTCCAGTGCCCGCCGGGGTCCTGGCGCAGCCGCATCAGCACGGCGGTGGCGAAGTCGTTCAGGCCGGTCCCCTCCAGCAGCAGCTCGTTGACTCGGACCAGCACCTCCTCGGGCTCGTCGATCTCCCGGATCAGCCCGCGCACGACGTGGCGCAGCGCCACCGACACGCCGGCCGCCGCCGAGCCCTTTCCGGCCACGTCCCCGATCAGCACCCAGCAGCCGTCCTCGGTCGGCCAGACGTCGTAGAGGTCGCCACCGATCTCGATCCCTCGTCCGGCCGCCTCGAAGACGACCGAGGCCTCGAGCCCCTCTACACGCGCGGGCCGCGGCGGGCGCAGCCCCCGCTGCAGGTTGCGGGCGATCGCGTCGCGCTCCTGGTAGAGCCGGGCATTGTCGAGGGCCAGCGCCGCGCGCTCCCCCAGCTCGTTCAGGAACTCCAGGTCGTCGACCTCGTAGCGGACGCCGGCCCGGGCATGCAGAAACGACAAAGCGCCGATCTGCCGGCCGCGGGCGAAGAGCCCGACCACTGCCGCCGACTCGTAGCCGGTGTCGTCCATCAGCCGCTGGTGCTCGACGTTCTGGACGATCGCGTCGGCGACCGCGGGCTCCTTCAGGTCCCCCCAGACCATCGGCTCGCCCGCCCGCAGCACCTGCGCCACCGGGTGGTCGCCGTCCGGGTCCAGCGGGGATTCGTGGCGGATCCGCTCGAGCCGTTCGGCGGCGCCGGGGATCGCCGATGCGGCGACCGCTTCGCCGATCCGCCCGTCCATGCGGACGAAGTCGATGATGCACACCTCGGCCAAGGCAGGGACCGCCTTGGCGACGATATTGCGGGCGGTCTCGACCGGGTCGAGCGAGGCGTCGAGGTCCCGCGTCGCGGCGATCAGGAACTCGCGGGCACTGCGCCGGCGGCGCTCGCTGGTGATGTCGCGGGCGATCACCGAGGCGCCGTAGAGGTAGCCGGAGTCGCTGCCGATCGGTGAGATCGTCAGGGATACGTCGAGCACGGTGCCGTCCTTGCGGACCCGGCGCGTCTCCAGCGTCTCGAGATGCTCGCCCTGCCGCACGCGGGAGAGGATCTCGGCGGCTTCGTGTTTCAACTCGTCAGGCATCAGGAAGGAGACGTGCCGGCCCACCGCCTCCTCGGCGCTGTAGCCGTAGAGTCGTTCGGCGGCGGGGTTCCAGGTGGTGACGACCCCCTGAAGGTCTTTCGAGTAGACGGCGTCGCGACTGCCGAGCACCACCTGCTCCATGTGCGCGCGGACGCGGTCGGCTTCGAGGCGGTGGCTGACGTCGCGGGCGAAGACGGTCGGCCCCGCCCCGATCGTCGCGGCGCGCACGATGGTCAGCTCGGCCCGGAAGGCGACACCGTCGGCATGGCGCGCCGGCATCTCGATCCGCCGTCCCAGCAGCTCCTCGCCGTCCGTCGGCGCGATATCGACATCCCGTAGGCAGGTGCGGACCGCGTCGCGCAACTCGGCCGGGACGATCAGCTCGACCAGGTCGGCGCCGACCGCCTCGGCGCGGTCGATGCCGAAGAGGGCGGCGGCGGCCTCGCTCCACTCGACCACGCGCATCTCGTCGTCGAGGATCAGGACCGCGTCGAGGGCGGACGTGACGATCCCGGCTGCACCCTGGCCCAACGGCTCCTTAAGTGAATTCACCACCCAAAACTACTGAGGTTGTGGCATTGGTAGCGTCGATTTGATGAAAAGAACGAATATCGGACAACCGGACTTCACCTGGGACGAGACCGATCCCGACGGATTCCGCGCCGGGATGGCGCGTCTGGGCCCACTGCTCGGTGCCGCCGAGACCGGCGCCAGCGTCTACGAGTTGCCGCCAGGCCAGGCGATCTGCCCGTACCACTACGAGTGTGGCGAGGAGGAGTGGCTGCTGGTCCTCGGCGGCACGCCGACCCTGCGCACCCCGGAGGGGGAGGAGCGCCTCGCGCCCTGGGACGTCGCCTGCTTTCGGCGCGGGCCGGAGGGCGCCCACGGGATCCGCAACGAGACCGATGAGCCCGCCCGCGTGCTGATGTTCTCGACCGTCGTCGTCCCGAGCGCGACGGTCTATCCCGACTCCGACAAGGTCGGCGTCTGGGTCGGCGACCCGGAGATCGACATGACCGTGCGCCGCTCGGCCAAAGTCGGCTATTACGACGGTGAGGCCGCGACCGATTAGTTTTCGCCCGGCCGTCCGTCCCTGATCACATGACCTCCACCGCACCAACCGACAGCAACCGCTGGCTCGCCCTCTACGTCCTCTGCGCGGGGATGTTGATGATCGTCCTCGACGGGACGATCGTGAACGTCGCCCTACCCTCGATCCAGGAAGACCTCGGTTTCTCCCAGTCGAACCTGGCCTGGGTCGTGAACGCGTACCTGATCCCCTTCGGCGGGTTGCTCCTGCTCGCGGGCCGGCTCGGGGACCTGCTCGGGCAGCGTCGCGTCTTCCTCGTCGGCCTCGGGATCTTCACCGTCGCGTCGGCGCTCTGCGCCGCGTCGCCCGACCAAGGGGTGCTGATCGGCGCGCGCTTCATCCAGGGCATCGGCGGCGCCCTCTCCTCGGCGGTGATCCTGGCGATGATCGTGCGGATGTTCCCCGCCCCGAACGAGCAGGCGAAAGCGATCGGGGTCTACGGCTTCGTCGCCTCCGCGGGCGGCTCGATCGGGCTGCTGCTCGGTGGCGTCCTCACCGAGGCGATCTCCTGGCACTTCATCTTCGTCATCAACCTGCCGATCGGAGTGCTGGTCGGCTGGCTGGCATTGCGCCTGGTCGACAACCCGGACGGCCTCGGGATGAGGGAGGGCGCCGACTTCCCCGGTGCCGCCCTGATCACCGCGGCGCTGATGCTCGGCGTCTTCACGATCCTGCAGATCACCGAGTGGGGCTGGGTCGACGCGCGCACGATCGGCGGCCTGGCGATCGCCGCGGCGCTGATCGCCGCCTTCGTCCGTCGTCAGGGCCGGATCGCCAACCCGCTGATGCCGCTGCGCCTCTTCAGCTCCCGCAACGTGGTCGGCGCCAACACCGTGCAGGCCCTGCTGGTAGCCGGGATGTTCGGGATGTTCTTCCTCGGTGCCCTCTATCTGGAGAAGGTGCTCGGATACAGCGCCCTGGAGATCGGCCTCGCCTTCCTGCCGACGACGGTGGTGATGGGCGGCCTCTCGCTCGGCTTCTCGGAAAAGCTGATCATGCGCTTCGGCCCGCGCAACATCCTCATCCCTGGGTTCATCATGGTGACGCTCGCGCTGCTCCTCTTCGCCCGCACGCCGGTCGACGGGAACTACGTCACCGACCTGTTGCCGCCGTTCCTACTGATCGGCATCGGCATCGGCACCTCGTTCCCGGGGATCATGACCCTGGCGATGTCGGGGGCGACGCCGCAGGACGCGGGGCTCGCCTCGGGCCTGGTCAACACCAGCATGCAGGTGGGTGGCGCGGTCGGCCTGGCGGTCCTGGCGACGCTCTCGACCGAGCGCACCCAGAAGCTCGAAGAAGCCGGCCACTCGGTGGCGTCCTCGCTGACCTCGGGCTACCACCTCGCCTACCTGGTCGGGGCGGGGCTCGCGTTCGCCTCGGTCCTGATCGCGATCTTCGTGCTGAGGCAGCCGCAGCCGATGGCCGAGCTGACCGGTCACGGCCCGGCCGGTGAGCCGGCCGAGAGAGATGCCGCGGCGATCGAGGGCTGACCGCCGCGCCCCGCGCTCAGATTTCGACGCGACGATGAAGCGGGAGCTGGAGCGGCGGACGCGGCCCTTCGGGCGACGCGGCCTCGACACGACCCCGCTGGCACTGTTGATCCTCGATCTCGACGACTTCAAGGGCGTCAACGACCGCCACGGCCACCAGGTCGGCGACGCGGTGCTGCAGGAGGCCACCGCGCGTGTCCTCTCGATGTTGCGCTCGACCGACACGCTGGCGCGGATCGGCGGCGACGAGTTCGCGATCGTCGCCCCGGGCGCGCACGGCGACGGCGCCGCCGGGCTGGCCGTCTCGGTCCGCATGCGCTCCGCCGACGAGCGCATGCTGCGGAGCAAGCGCTCCGACACCTACCGCGAGGCGTCCGCGGCGCTCTAGCTGAAAGCACCACCCGGGTGCAGAGGCGGACTGCGCCCGCCGGCGCGTGGGTAGGAGAATGGGGGACTCGCGTGGACGGCAACCTCGAAATCGAGTCCAGGAACGGCGATGACGCAACGCTGAGCATCGGCGACGTGGTCGCCGCGACCGGCGTGGGGGAGGCGACGCTCCGCGCCTGGGAGCGCCGCTTCGGCTTCCCGGCACCGCGCCGCGAGCCTTCCGGCCACCGTCGCTACAGCCGCGGGGAGGTCGAGCGGATCCGCGCCGTGGTGCGCGAGCGCGACCGCGGGCTCTCCTTGGTGGTGGCGATCGAGCGGGTCACCGCCGAGCCGAGCGGCCCTCCCTCGCTCTTCGCGCCGCTGCGCGAGCGTCGTCCCGACCTCCTGCCGGTGGCGCTCCGCAAGACGCAGATGGTGCACCTCTCGCGCGCGGTCGAGGAGGAGAGCGCGGCGCGGGCCGAGCGGGCACTGATGATCGGCGCCTTCCAGCGGCCGGACAACTACCGGGCGAGCGAGGCTCGCTGGCGGCGACTCTCCCGCGGCGCCGGACTGACCTTCGTCCTCGCCACCTTCGACGAGCCGCGGACGCCCGAGGCCGGGCCGGTGGAGGTGCCGATCCCGGGCGGCGAGCCGGTCGCCGACGAGTGGGCCGTGATCTGCCTCGCCCCGGGCTACTCGGCCTGCCTGATCGGCTGGGAAACGGTGGGGGCGACCGGCCTGCCCGACCGCGAGCGCACCTTCGACGCGCTGCTCTCGGTCGAGCCGTCGGTGGTGCGGGAAGTGGCGGGTGCGGCGATCGGGATCGCTGCCCAGGGGGAACCGCGGGTCGCAGAGCGGGCGCTCGCCTACCTCGACCGCATCCCGGACTCGAGCCGGCGCTCGCAGCTCCGCCTCGCCGGCGCGATCACCGCGCGGGCCTTCTCCCGCATGTAGAGGCCGACGCCGGCGCTATTCGTTCATCACGGCCGACTCGAGCACGCCGAGCAGCTGGGTGACGCGACAGACCAACAGGCGCTCCTCGTCGACCTCGACCCAGACCCCGGCAGCCGCCGGGAAGACCACGTGGTCGCCGACCTCGACCGGCATCTCCACCCCGGCCCCGGCCCACCAGTCGAGTCCCGGCCCGACCGCGAGCACGATCCCCTGTTCAGGCGGCGGCTCGTGCGTCCCCGGAGGAACCACCAGCCCCGAGCGCCGCACCCGGTCCTGATCGAGCTCCTTGATCACGATCTGGTCGAACAGCGGCCGCAACTGGTGCCGCACCGACTCGATCGGATCTGGAATACGCGCAGCCACCCCCCAAGTCTCGCAGGCTCCGCGTTCTTCCGGCCCCAACCGGGGGCCAAAAGTCGCCGGCTGAAGCATTGAGGTCCCATGACGACCAAAAAGCTTCAGCCGTGGTCATCTAGGGCGTGGGATCTGACGCGACAGCAGCATGGGGTGGTCACGCGGCGGCAGTTGCTCGCTCTCGGGATGCCCGCGGCGACGATCCGGGCGCGGTTGGGCGCCGGCCGCCTTCATCGCCTCGGGTTTGGGGTCTACGCCGTGGGGCGTCCGGACGTCGGGCGTCTCGGCCGGCTGATGGCGGCGACCCTCGCCTGCGGTCCCGGCGCACGGCTGAGCCACCGCAGCGCGGGCGAGCTTTGGCGGATCTCCCCGAAGGCTCCCGGTTGGATCGATGTCTCCGTCCCAAGTAACGCTCTCCATCGCCGGCACGGCATCCGCCTGCACCGTCGGGTCGATTTCGGGACGACGCGAATCGTCAGGGGCATACCCGTCGCCGATCCGATCTCGGTCCTGGTCGATCTGGCCGCCGAGCTGCCGACGGACGAGGTCGAAGACGCGGTCAACGAGGCCGACCGGCTCGACCTCGTCCGCACGCACCGACTCCGCCGGGTGCTAGATGACGAGCTCAGTCGCCCCGGGGTCGGCCGCCTCCGGCGGATCCTTGACGCGCAGACCTTCAGCCGGGCGGCGAACGGGCTCGAGCGGCGCTTCCTCGCGATCGTCAGGGAAGCCGGCCTGCCGGCGCCGACGACGCAGAAGCGCCTGGGCCGATACCGGGTCGACTTCTTCTGGCCCGACCTCGGCCTCGTCGTCGAGACCGACAGCCTGCGTCATCACCGGACCGCCGCCGAGCAGACGGTCGACCTGAGCCGGGACCAGGCACACGTCCGCCGCGGCCTGCGCACCCTGCGCTTCAGCCACTCGCAGGTCTTCCACCGGCCCGACCACGTGCGCGCGGTTCTCCTCGACACCTTCGCCCATCGCTAGGTTTCGCCCGATGGCGACCTCCGCACGCCGGCGCGACTCGCGCCGCCAGCTCGGGATGGCGGCCCTGGCGCTCGGCGCGCTCGGGGTCGTCTTCGGCGACATCGGCACCAGCCCGCTCTACTCGCTGCAGACCCTCTTCTCCGCCGACCACGGTGCGGTGAAGCCCACGGAACAGGACGTGTTCGGCGTCATCTCACTCGTCTTCTGGGCGATCACGCTGATCGTCTCGGTCGAGTTCGTGCTCTTCATCATGCGCGCCGACAACGAAGGCGAGGGCGGCATCCTGGCCCTGATCGCGAAGATCGAAACGACGAAGCTCGACAGCGCCAAGGCGAAGTTCGCGCTGATCGCGGTCGGTATGTTCGGCGTCGCGCTCTTCTACGGGGACGGGATGATCACGCCGGCGATCTCGGTCCTCTCCGCCGTCGAAGGGGTCAAGGTGGTCGAGCCGAGCATCCACCAGATGGTGGTGCCGGCGACGATCGCGATCCTCGTCGTCGTCTTCGCGATCCAACGCTTCGGCACCCACCGGATCGGTCGCGTCTTCGGCCCGCTGATGGTCTTCTGGTTCGTCGTCATCGGGGCCGCCGGACTTGGCCGCGTCGTCGCCCACCCGGAGATCGTCAAGGCGCTGCTGCCGACCTACGGGATCGAGTTCTTCGGCCGGCATTTCGGCGTCGCCTTCATCTCGCTCGGCGCAGTCGTCCTGACGATCACCGGCGCCGAGGCGCTCTACGCCGACATGGGCCACTTCGGCCGGTCGCCGATCAAACGAGCCTGGTTCTTCGTCGTCTTCCCGGCGCTGACGCTCAACTACCTCGGCCAGGGGTCGCTCATCGTCAGCGACCCGAGCGCGATCTCCAACCCCTTCTTCCTGCTCATCCCACACTGGGGCCGGGTGCCGATGGTGGTGCTGGCCACGGTGGCGACGGTCATCGCCTCGCAGGCGGTCATCTCGGGGGCCTTCTCGGTGACCAAGCAGGCGATCCAGCTCGGCTTCCTGCCGCGGCTGCAGATCCGCCACACCTCGGCGCAGGAGATCGGCCAGGTCTACCTCCCGGCGGTCAACTGGTTCCTGCTGATCACGGTGGTGGCGCTGGTGATCGGCTTCGGTTCCTCGACCGCCCTCGGGTCCGCCTACGGGATCGCGGTCACCTGCACGATCACCGCCGACACCCTGCTCTTCCTCGTCGTCGCCAAGGCGCTGTGGAAGAAACCGGGGTGGATGGTCGGCATCTTCGCCGCCGTCTTCTTCACCGTCGACATCGCCTTCCTCGGCGCCAACCTGACCAAGACCGCGCACGGCGGCTGGTTCCCGCTCTCGGTCGGCGCGGTCCTGTTCGCGGTGCTCAGCACCTGGCGTCGGGGCACCAAGGAAATCCACGATTCACGGGTCGAGGCCGAGGGATCGCTGCGCTCCTTCGTCGAGGAGCTGCGGGCCGCCGACCCGCCGCCGCCGCGCACCCCCGGTACCGCCGTCTACCTGAACGCGCGTCGGGAGACGACCCCGCTCGCGCTTCGCGCCAGCTTCGAACACGCCCACGCCCTGCACGAGTCGATCGTGATCATCTCGGTCGAAACGACCCGCACGCCCTACGTCTCCGAAGAGGAGCACCTGGTCGTCGACAACCTTGGCTACGAGGACGACGGCATCTCCCACCTCACCGCCAAGGTCGGCTTCCAGGAAGCGATCAAGGTGCCGCAGATCTTCGCCCTCGCCTGCACCCGCGGGCTCGAGGGCAACGCCCGCGAGGAGGACGCCGTCTACTACCTCTCGCAGGTCGCCATCCGGCCCTCGGATCGCCCCGGGGGCATGCGACGCTGGCGCAAGCACCTCTACATCGCGCTCGCCCGCAACGCCTCCAGCCCGGCCGACTACTTCCACCTCCCCGCCGATCGCACGGTGACGATCGGCTCCGCCATCGATATCTAGGTCCTTCGTCCGGAGAAGTTCATGGAAGTGCTCGGCGCGGCGGCAGGCGCGTCGCCCGCCACCTACACCGCGCTCGGCGATTCCTATGCCGCCGGGCCGTTGATCCCGAACCAGTCGCTGAGCCCGCTCGGCTGCCTGCGCCCGGATCACAACTACAGAACGTCGAACCGGGGCCGAACCCGCCCCAGTTCAACGGCTCAACCAGATGCTGGCGACGACGGCCGGGGCCAACGGCGCGGTGGAGCTGGAGGCCGCGATCGGCTGACCGCGCCGGAGCGCACGGCGGGGTCAGCCCTCGCCGTGCGCCTCCACCGCCAGCCAGTCCCACTCCTCCCAGGTCGCCAGCCGGCTCTCGTAGTCGGGGCGGACGAGGCCGAATGCGTCCTTGCCGAAGAAGCAGCGCAGCGGCGGCTTCTCCGCGTCGACCAGCGCCAAGAGCGCCGCGCCGCTCGCCTCGGGGTCGCCCGCGGAGCGTTTGCCCAGCTGCCGTCTCCGCTCCTCGCGCATCGGCTCGTAGGCGTCGATCGCCTCGGCACGGATGCTCGAGGGGCCGCTCCAGTCGGTGGAGAATCCCTGCGGCTCGACCAGCGTCACGTCGATGCCGAAGCGCCCGACCTCGATCGAGAGTGACTGGCTGAATGCCTCGAGGCCCCACTTCGAGGCGTGGTAGAGCCCGACTTCCGGAAATGCGGTGACCCCGCCGATCGAGGACACCTGGATGATGTGGCCGGACCCTTGCTCGCGCATGAGCGGAAGCGCCGCCTGGGTCACCCAGAGCGCACCGAAGAGGTTCGTCTCGATCTGGTCGCGCGCCTGCGCCTCGCTCACCTCCTCGACCGCGCCGAAGAGCCCGTAGCCCGCGTTGTTGACGACCACGTCGAGCCGCCCGAAGACGTCATGCGCCCTGCGGACCGCGGCGAAGTCGGCGTCGCGATCCTGCACGTCGAGCGTCATCGTCAGCACGGCGTCGCCGTACTTCTCCTCGAGCTCCTGGAGCGTCGAGGCGTCCCGCGCCGTCGCCGCCACCTTGTCGCCGCGCTCCAGCGCGGCCTCGGCCCAGATCCGGCCGAAGCCCTTCGAGCACCCGGTGATGAACCAAACCTTCGAATCTGCCATCCGTCCTCCTCTGAATCGACTGGGGAAGGCCGATCCTTGCAACCCGGCGACGTCGGCTCAGATCTCTCGCTCGTAGAACAGCATCCGCGGGTCGTCGGGCCCGCCTTCGCGATTGGTGAAGCCGAGCTTCTCGTAGAGGGCGCGGGCGGCGACGTCGGTCTCCCCGGTGTTGAGGTCGATGCTGCGCGCCCCCGCTTCCCGGGCGACCTCGATCGTCCCCTCCAAGAGCGCCCTGCCGAGCCCTTCTCCCCGGTGCGCAGGCGCCACGTAGAGCTCCTGCAGGTAGGCCTCTTCCCCGTCGGTCCAGGGGGAGGGACGAAGCCGCAACATCGCCAGGCCGACCGGCGGCTCGCCGATCAGCAGGACGTCCATCGACCCGTCGCGGAGGAGCTCCTCACAGCGGATGGCGAGGGCTTCCGCCGCAGGCGTCGGCGCGTCGAACTCGATGTTGAAGTCGTGGAGCATCCGGGCGATCGTGGGCGCGTCGGCCGGATCGGCGTGGCGGATGTCGGCGGCGCCCATCGTCGCCCCTGCGTCAGCCGCCCGGCGCGGGCGGCGGGACCTGGCTCGCCATCTGGTGATAGCCGGCCGGGCTCGGATGGATGCCGGTGTCGGCGCTGATCACCCATGGTTCGCCGCCGCCCTGAGGTCCACCGCAGAAGGAGAGGTAGTGGCCGACCTCGAGCTCGTCCTGGGTCGGGGTCGCCTGGACGCTCGGGCCGTCGACCTTGTATTCGAAGTAGGAGCAGGTGTAGCTCGAGGGGTAGACCGGTTCGAGGCTGACGCCGACGTTGAAGTGCGGCGGGGTGACGACCTTGAGGCGGTTCGGGTTCACTTCCGCCGCGACCGAGGCGATCGTTTCGTTCATCATCTTCGCCATCTCGGCGATCTGGGTGACGCTGTAGGCGAGCGCCGAGCTGGGGATCGAGAGGTGGTACTGCATCAGGTAGATCGTCGCGCTCGTCTTTTCCACCAGGTCGGTGTAGAGGCGCTTCAGTTCGGGGCGCAGGTGGACGCTTTCGAAGGCTTCTTCGACGCACTTCGTGTAGCCGCCGAAGAGGTCGGATTCGAGGGCACACTCGTTCGACCCGACGCCGAAGAGGGTGTTGGCGAGGATCGGGTTGGCGCCGATCGTCATCAGGATGTAGTCGGGATCTTCGGCCTCGATCTTCTGGGTCGTCGGGTAGAGGGTGCCGCCGGGCGCCCAGTTGATCGGTTCAGAGCCTGAGATCGCGTAGTTCTTGTAGTTGGTGACGCCGTACTCGTTTGCCCACTGCGCTGCCCAGGAGACGTTGTTGGACAGGCCGTAGTCCGGCGCGTACGGCACTTCCTTCAGCCCGTTCTTGGTCGCGGTCGAGTTCGAGGAGCAGGCGTCGTCGAGGATTTCGCCGAAGGGTTTGCATTCATAGAGCTCGCCGATGCCCATCGCCGAGCCGTTGCCGTAGAAGCCGAACCCGGCGGTGACCGAGTCGCCCATCGCGCGCACGACCGGGCCGGAGGCGGACGATCCGGCGGCCGCCGGGGTGAGGGTCGCCCAGGGCTGGACGACCTTGACGACCACAGTCGCGTGGTCGAGGCCGACGGTCACCGTCCCGGGGCTCGGGGGGGCGAAGAAGGCCAGGTGGTCGGCGGCGACGTGGGCGCTGCCCGCGCTCGCGCCCGAGGTGACGCTCCAGCGCACCGGACGGGTGCAGGCCGGCAGCGGGATCGTCAGGTGTCCGTGCGGCGCCACTTCGGCCACCGGGATCGAGGCGCAGAAGGGCTTGCCCGCCGAGGACGACGCCGAGGCGGCACCCTTCGCGGGGGGCGCGAGCCGCACCACCTTCCGAGGGACTCCCTTCGAGCGGATGTCGGCCTTGCCGTCGCCGTCGATGTCGATGCCGTTCTGGGCTTCGACGGTCGCGATCGGCGCCCGGCCTTCGCGCCACGCCTTCCGCAGTCCGTCGACGATCTTCCCCTTCAGGTCGATCTCGTGGACAAAGGTGAAGGTGCGCCGGCGCTCGGGCCGGCGCGGCGGGCCGGAGCTGAGGCGATCGGCGCGGACCTGGGCGAGCGGGACGGTTCCCGCCGCCATCCTGACGCGGACGCCGATCCGCAGCCGACGACCCGCCGCCTGGATCGGGTAGCGCACCGCGACCAGCAGGGCCGGATGCCCGTTCGCGCTCCGGGCGAGCTTCACCTTCTCCACCCGGACGCTCGCCGGCGGGAGGAGCGGCTTGCGGTGCTTCTGGGCGGCGGCACCAGCCGGCGCCGCGACGACGAGCGTCAGGGCCAGCGCGGCGAGCAGGACGACGAGGAGCTTCCGGGAGGAGTTCACGCGGTGAACCTATCGACGCTCACGTCGTTCATCAGCCGCCCGCCGCCGGCCAGAAGCGCGCGACCCGCGCCACCGCCTCCGCCGCGACGGCGGTCTCCGGCGCGCTCCCCGGGACGCCACTCCCGCCGAGCCCGCGCATCGTCGCCGCCACCGAGTCGGCGAGCGCCCTCGGCGCATAGCCGCCCTCGAGCACCGCGCCCACCGGCGCCCCGAGCCGGGCTCCCAGGTCGCGCACCTCGACCGCCATCTGGCCGAAGTCCTCCCCCGTCAGCGCCAGTCCGGCGAGTGGGTCCTCGAGGTGGGCGTCGTATCCCGCCGACAGCAGGATCAGGTCGGGGCCGAATTCGCCCGCCACCGGCGCGACCACCCGGTCGAGCAGCGACAGGAAGACATCTCTTCCCGATCCCTCCGGGACCGGGATATTCACCGTGAAGCCTTCCCCACGCCCTTCCCCGACATCGTCGGCGAGTCCGGTTCCCGGCCAGATCAGCTCCTGCTGGATCGTGATCAGGAGGACGTCGTCGCGGTCGCGGAAGATCGCTTCGGTGCCGTTGCCGTGGTGGACGTCCCAGTCGAGGATCAGCACCCGCGAGGCCCCGAGCTCCTCGACCGCCATCGCCGCGGCGACCGCGACGGAGTTGAAGAGGCAGAAGCCCATCGCGACCTCCGGTTCGGCGTGGTGGCCCGGCGGGCGTAGGGCGCTGAAGCCCGCTTTCGCCTCGCCCGCCAGCAGGGCCCGCGCCATCGCCGCCGCGCCGCCGGCCGCGTGCGCCGCGGCGCGGTAGGAGTTCGGCCCGTCGTAGGTCTCGACGTCGATCGACCCGCCGCCCGCCTCGCTCATCTCCCGGATCGCGGCGACATGGCGCTTGGTGTGGACGAGTTCGAGCTCCGCCGTGCTCGCCGCCGGCGCCGGGCGCTGCTCCCAGCCGAGCCACTCTTCATCCTCGAGCAGGCGCTCGATCGCCGCCAGTCGCGGCGGCGACTCCGGGTGCCCGGGCATCGCCTCGCGCGGATCGTGTTCGAGGCTGGAGGGGTCGCTGAAGTAGAGCAAGGCCCAGCCAGCTTGAGGGCGTGCGAGGCTGGCGTCAAGCGCCGGCGGCGAGTCGTGCCGCGCGCTTGGTCAGGTAGCGCCGCTCGGGAAGGCTCGCGGTCAGCTCGGCGGCGCGCACGTACTCGGCGTGGGCCCCGGCCCCGTCGCCGGACAGTTCGAGCAGATGGGCGCGGACCGCGTGCACGCGGTGGTGGTCGCCGAGCTCCGGTCCGACCTCGGCGAGCAGCTCGAGGCCCGCCCGCGGACCTTCCGCCATCGCCATCGCGACCGCGCGGTTGAGGGCGACCATCGGCCCTGGCGCGACCCGTTCGAGCAGTCCGTAGAGGGCGAGGATCTCGCCCCAGTCGGTGTCCTCGGCACGGCGCGCCCGGTCGTGGACGGCGGCGATCGCGGCCTGCAGCTGGTAGGGGCCCACGGCTCCCGCGGAGATCGCCTCGTTCAGGATCCGTTGCCCTTCGGCGATCGTCGAAGAGTCCCAGAGCGATCGGTCCTGCTCGTCGAGCGGCACCAGTTCCCCGCGCGCGTCGGCGCGGGCGGGGCGGCGCGCGTCGGTCAGCAGCATCAGAGCCAGCAGGCCGCATACCTCCGGCTCGTCCGGCATGGCCAGGTGGGCGATCCGGGCCAATCGGATAGCCTCGCCGGTGAGCTCGGTTCGTGCCAGCTCGCCACCCTCGCTCGCCGCGTATCCCTCGTTGAAGATCAGGTAGAGGACCGAGAGGACGGTGCGCAGCCGCTCCGCCCGTTCGGAGGCGACCGGCAGCCCGAACGGCTCCGCGGCAGCGGCGACCGTCTGCTTGGCTCGGGCGATGCGTCGGCCCATCGTCTTCTCGGGGACGAGGAAGCCGGCGGCGATCTCCGCCGTCGTGAGACCGCCGACCGCGCGCAGGGTGAGCGCCACCGCCGAGGCGGGTGTCAGCTCCGGCCGGCAGCACATGAAGATCAGCGCCAGGCTGTCGTCCGCGTTCGCCGCGGGGCCGGGATCGGGTTCGACCGCGAGCCGCTCCTCGCGCGCCCGGCGCGCCGAGTCGGCCCGGATCCGATCGGTCATCCGCCGCGAGGCGACCGCGATCAGCCAGCCGGTCGGGTTCTCCGGCGTCCCCTGCGTCGGCCATTGGCGCGCCGCGTCGATCATCGCCTCCTGCACCGCGTCCTCGGAGTCGGCGAAGTCGCCGAAGCGGCGCACCACGGCGGCGAGGACCCGCGGCGCGGCCTCGCGCAGCAGCTCCTCGACCTCGCCGCGGCGGGGAGGGGCTCCCCTCACCCCTCCTCGCTGTTCCACATCACCTCGCGCACCTCGATCCGGTCGCGGATCGGCTCGCCTCCGGGGCCCGGCGCCGCCGAGCCGCGCGCCGCGATCTCGATCGCCCGCTTCGGGGACTCGACGTCGATCATCCGGTATCCGGCCAGCAGCTCCTTCGCCTCCGGGAACGGCCCGTCGGTGACGACCGGCGCGTTGCCGTCCGATACGACGAACTTGGCCAGTTCAGGAGCGGTCAGAGCCTGCGCCTCGATCAGCTCGCCGCTCTCGCGCAGCTCGGCGTTCAGCTCCAGCTGGAAGTCGATGTGGGCCTGGGCCTCCTCCGGCGTCCACCGGGTCATCGGGACCGGGCAGTCGCTCCCGCCGTAGTACTGCAGCAGCATGAACTTCATCTCGCTACCTCCTCGTCGTGGCGCCGGCGGCGCCTTCGTGAGTGTGTCGGAGCCGGTGCCGCGAATGCGACATCGCCGCTACTGAAGGTTGAAATTCGCCCGGTAGGCGATCGGGACAAGGTCCACGGACTCGGGGTGGCGCTTCATCCACTCGTTGACGAAGGGGCAGAAGGGGAGCACGGCGAGGCCCTGCGCGCGGGCCTGATCGAGGGCGAACCGAGCGAGGCGTCCGCCCAGGCCGCGGCCGCCGAAGCGTTCCTCGACCTCGGTGTGGATCAGCGCCAGCAGGCCTTTGCGGGAGCGGTAGACGAGGAAGCCCGCGAGCTCACCGTCGACCGTCACCTCGAAGCGTTTGCGCTCCGGCGCGTCGGCGACGACGATCCGCGCGTCCTCGTTCACCGCGCCGCCTCCGCCGCCGTGGTGCGTTCGGCGGTCCACTCGCGCTCCATCTCATCGGCCAGCTCCGGGTGCCGGTACGGGCCTGGGGCGCGCAGCTTCTCGATCACCTGGCGGCGGCTCACCTCGTCCTTGTCCTGGCTCAGCTTGCGCTTGCAGACGAAGCGGCTCACCGGGATCCGCAGGCCGACCGTGCCCTTGGCGATCTGCCGTCCCCACTCCTGGTCCAGATACATCGGCTCCTCGACGTCGCGCTCGAAGCGCTCGACCAACCGCGTCAGCGTCGCCAGGTTGTCGTCCTCGCCAAGGACCTCGGGCACTCCATATAAGTGGGCGACGCTGAAGTTCCAGGTCGGCGCCCGGGTGCCCTCCGGCCCGTACCAGCTCGGCGACACGTAGCCGTGGATGCCCTGGACGATGACCAGCACCTCGCCCTCGCCGAATCCATGCACCTCCTCGTCGGGGCGACCGATGTGGGTGAGAAGCGCGAGATCCTCGGCATCCTCATCGAGGAGGACCGGATAGTGGGAGGCGACGAGCTCGTCGTCGTTCTCACTGACGATCGTCACCCAAGGGTTCCGGCGGACCAGATCGCGGACCGCCTCGGGATCGGTGGTGGCGTGGGCGGGGTTATGCCGCATCGCCCGATTGTGCCCGATCCGGGGACTAAGGAAGAAGGGGCCGGCTCCCAGGCGAAGCCGGCCCCTAGAAGCTCTAGACCGTCTTTGCGGTCGAGGCCGACGGTGCGGACTGCTCGACGATGCTGATCTTCACCCTGCTCACCTCCTTCTCCCTGGCTTTGCTGATCACGACCGCCGTTGCGACCAGTTCCAGTGGTGGAAGAGATTCCAGCAGTACAAGGAGTTCCAGCAAAATGCGCTGGAATTGCTCAGAAACTGCTCTACGATCAATCGAGCTAACCCGCTTGAACCAAGGAGACCAGCCAGATGCCCCCCGCCAAAGCCAGCACCGTGTCCATGGAGACGACCCTGGCCTCGATCGTTGCCCACCCCACCCGTGCGCGCGCTTTCTCGATCCTCGCGGAACGCACCGCCAGTCCCGTCGAAATCGCCCAGGAGATCGGCAAAGACGTGGGGCACGTCGGTTACCACGTGCGCAAACTCCAGGAGCTGAACCTGATCGAGCTGGTCGACGAGCGCCCGGTCCGCGGCGCGGTCGAGCACTTCTACCGCGCGATCGCCCGCCCGATCCTGGATCAGAAGGAATTCGCCTCTCAGTCGATCGAGGAGCGCGAGGTCTTCACTCGCCTCCTTCTTCAACTCCACATCGCCGATGTCGCTCGCTCGATGGACGAGCACCTCTTCGACGCGCGGACGAACCATTGGGTCGTCCGTATGCCGATGGTCGTCGACGAGGAGGGTTTCGAGGAACTGTCCTCCCTCCACGCCGAGCTCTACGAGCGCACCCTCGACATCCAGGCGCGCAGCGACGAACGGCGGACCGGTACAGACGACGAAGGCATCCAGACCATGTCGACCAATATGTTCTTCGAGATGCCGCCGCGCCGGAAACCAGACTCCGAGCCCTCCTAGCGGCACCTGACATTCATCCGTCTATAAATCCGCACGCCCGCGGTCGGGGGCACCTACCATTTGTGGTCCATGCTTCTTGACGACGGATCGAGCACCTCGGAGTACCCGCCGCAGGCGCCCCGGCGCTGGCCGAAGCGCCTGCTGGTGGGCGGCATCGTCACCCTGGTGCTCGCCGCCATCGCGGCCTTCGCCGTGTCCGCCTTCGCGCTCTCGGGCGCGAGCATCGAAGCGGACGGCTCCTCGCTCGGCAAGGTCAGCACCGACACCTTCGGTGGTGAAGTCTCCAACGTGACCGCCACGGCGGTGAAGAGCGGCAAGGACGTGCCGGTCGCGATGAAGGGCGACCTGATCGTCCCGACCACGCCGCTGCACCCCGGTGAGCAGGTGAAGGTCGAGGTCACGGTCAAGCGGCCGAGCACGATCGGCTTCCTCGCGGGCAGCGAAAAGAAGCTGACGACGACCGCCACCGCGCCGGTGGCCAAGCCGGAAACCGAGTGGATCAGCGTGAAGAATGGCAAGGACCCCTACGTCCACTTCGACCATCCGGTCAGTCAGGTCTCCTACGGGCAGCCGGGCGAACTGAAGCACCGCCACTTCGACCCGCCGCGCGACAGCTTCTCCCTCGGGCCGCAGCCGGCGGCGGGCCAGATGATCGTCGCCGGGGCGCCCTGGGAGAAGTCGATGGAGCACGTCGGCAAGTTCAAGTCCGTGACCTGGTTCCCGGCGACCGGCAAGCCCACCATCGCCGCCAACCCGATCGCGGGCTCGACGATCTCCGCCTCGACCCCGATCGAACTCACCTTCTCCAAGAAGGTGAAGAAGATCTTCGGCTCGGAGAAGCCGACCCTCTCGCCGGAAGTGAAGGGCAAGTGGTCGCAGCCCGACCCGCACACCCTGCGCTTCGTCCCGGCGGGCTTCGGCGCGCCGTTGGCCACCGACCTGAAGGTCGAGCTGCCCGAAGAAGTCGAAGTCGTCCAGTCCGACGGCTCGGTCGAAAACGCCTCCGAGGTGAAGTGGGAAGTCCCGGCGGGCTCCCAGACCCGGCTGACGCAGATGCTCGCCGAACTCGGCTACCTGCCCTGGAAGTTCACCGGCGAAGAAGTCGCGAAGACGCCGGAAGCCCAGGTGGCGGCGGCGACCACCGAAGCGCCCAAGGGCCACTTCAACCCGCGCTGGGGCAACATGCCGAGCGGCCTTAAGGCTCTGTGGAAGCCCGGCGAAGAAGGGAACGTCCTGATCGAAGGCGCGCTGATGTCCTTCGAGGAACGGGAAGGCCTCGAAGTCGACGGCGTCGCCGGCCCGGTCGTCTGGGAAGCGCTGATGAAGGCGGTCATCGCCGGCAACGTCAAACCGGAAAAGGGCGCCGCCAACGGCTACACCTACGTCTGGGTGAACGAGTCGTCACCGGAGACCGTGAACGCCTGGCACAACGGCAAGATGATCGTCTCGGACGCGCCCGCCAACACCGGTATCCCCGGCGCGGAAACCGAGCTCGGCACCCACAACGTCTACCTGCGTTACGAAGAAACGACGATGAGCGGCGAAAACCCCGACGGCTCGCATTACAGCGACCCCGGGATCATGTGGGTCTCCTACTTCTACGGCGGCGACGCCCTCCACGCCTTCGACCGGGCTTCCTACGGCAGTCCCCAGAGCCTCGGCTGCGTCGAGATGCCACTCGAAGAGGCGGGGGAAATCTGGCCGTACACGCCGATCGGGACGCCGGTGACGGTTAATCCGGCCTGAGGTCGGGGCCGTGCCGGCCGCTCCGGCAGTCCTGGTTGACGCCCAGGACGGAGGGAGTGCGGTGTTCCTCCGAGGGTTCGTGCGTGAGAGGCCACACCTCGGCCGGGATCGTCGACGAAGGCGTCGGGGACTCCACGCTTCCTCGCGCCGCCGCAGGCCCTTGCGTCCTGTGCTCCGGGTCCCGCCCCCTAAGGCAAGCTGAGCAGATCCACCGTCCCTTCACCGCTGTGGTCGTTCGCGTCGCCCTCGGGCTCGATCACGTGGCCATCGACCACGATCGGGCTGTTCCAGTGACCCGATGCTCCGGGGAGCTTCGCGATCGGGTTCGCCGAGTTGGGCTGGTAGACCTCGATGCCGCCTTCGCCGGGTTCGTAGACGTAGACGAGGCCGCCGGCGACGATCGGGCTCGTGCCCGGGGTGTCGTTCTGCCAGAGCTGGTGGAGGCGGCCGTTGCGCAGGGCGTAGGCGGCGGTGGCGGCGGAGTCGGCGAGGAAGACGGTGGTCGCCTTGCCGTGGTGCCAGACGGCCGGTGCGGTGAAGAGCTGGGTGTTGCCCGGGGTTTCGAGCGTCTGCACTTCGCCCCCGAGGCGCGCCTTGCCCCCGGGCGCGTGCCCGTCGAGGCGCTTCAGGTCCAGCACCCGCAGGACGCCGTCCTTGCCACCGACGAGGACGCGGTTCTGACCGAGGAGAGCGGGGGCGCTCGAGCCGAGGTCGAGATCGTTGGAGTTAAGTTCGGCCTGGTTGCGCGGCGTGTAGGACTGGAGCCGACGCAGGCCGGGCACGCTCAGTTCAAGCACGCTGTCGCCGAAGTAGCGGCGCCCGTCCCAGGTCGCGTTGCCGGTGTCGACGAGGAGGCTCCGGCCGCCCGGCTCGACCACGGCGCCGCCACGCGAGAGGACGGCCGAGTCGCTCTCCGGGCAGCTGGACGGGACGATGATCGAGCGCCGGTCGGCGCAGAGGGTGTTGAAGACAGCCGCCACCTTGCCGCTATCGCGATCGATCAGCACGACGTGACCCTGATAGTCGGGAGCGTCGCCGATATAGCCGCCGGTCGCCGCGATCACGTAGGGACCGTCGACGTTCAACGCGGCGGCCATTTTCTCCTTGGTCGGATCGCGCGTGATCGTCACCGGCCAGGCACCGGAGCGGACCTCCTTGCCACTCGCCGTCAGCAGCTTGTGGATCTTCCCGTCGGGCGAGGCGGTGTAGACGTAGCGGCGCCCGGCTTCCGGATCGAGCAGGGGACTGGTGGTGGTGATCTGGGCGCTGCCGAGAAGGTTCGAGTAGCCAGGCGGGGTATAGGTCCAGAGTCGCTTGCCGGAGCCGGCGTCGAGGGCGAAGGTGCGGCCGTAGCTACTGGTCATGATCGCGACGTCGTGCGTCCCGCCCGCCACCTTGGCGCTGCCCAGGTAGATCGGTGAGGAGTCGATCGTCCCCGGCAGCGTGACGCGGTGGTCGCGCAGGCTGCCGATGTTCGCGGCGGTGATCCCGGCCGAGGCGTTCGTCGCGTCGGAGCGCTGGGGGTCAAGGCCGAACTCCGGCCAGACGGTCAGCTCGGCTCCGCCGGCTGCCGCCGCCGGGACGGCCGCCGCGCTCTCGCTGGTCGAGACCGTCCCCGCGGCGCTTGAGCTGCCGGAGCTAGACCCGCAGGCAGCGAGGATCGCCAGAACCGGCAGCAGGAGCAGCAGGAGCCTCGGGCGCGCTCGTCTCACCCCCGTAGTTCTACCCGGTGAGGGTGACCCCTCACATCGGGGGTTGGCGAAGGTGGCATCGCGGTAGTAAAGAGAGACAGCCGCACACTTACGAGAAAGGACCGACTTCATGAGCACTTCCACCGCGGCCGCCTCCGGGACCTACGAGCTCGGCGGCGACCTCGAGGTCAACCGCCTCGGCTACAGCACGATGCAGCAGAACCTCGGGGCCGCCGAGCTGGAGCTGACCGACGAGCGGTTCGCGGCGCTGGAGGGAGTGGCCTGATGGCGACGATGCGAGCGATGCAGGTCGGCGAGAAAGGCGGCGACTTCGAACTGGTCGAGCGTGAGGTGCCGAGCCCCGGCCGCGGTGAGGTCCTCGTCCGCGTCCACGCCTGCGGCGTCTGTCACAGCGACATGCTGGCCAAGGAGGGAGCCTTCCCCGGGGTCAGCTTCCCGATCGTCCCCGGCCACGAGGTCGCCGGGGAGATCGCCGAGGTCGGCGAGGACGTCCAGCCCTGGCAGGTCGGCCAGCGGGTCGGCGTCGGCTGGTTCGGCGGCAACTGCGGCTGGTGTGAGCCCTGCCGGCGCGGGGACTTCATCGGCTGCCAGAACATGGGCATCCCCGGCGTCACCTTCGACGGCGGCTACGCCGACTATATGTTGGTCAAGTCGAGCGCCCTGGCGCTGATCCCCGACGACCTCGCCGACGAGGACGCCGCGCCGCTGCTGTGCGCCGGGATCACCACCTTCAACGCGCTCCGCCACTCGGGGGCGCGCGGCGGTGACCTGGTGGCGATCCTCGGCGTCGGCGGGCTCGGCCACCTCGGCATCCAGTTCGCCGCGAGGCTCGGCTTCCGCACGGTGGCGATCGCCCGCGGCACCGACAAAGAGCAGCTCGCCCGGGAGCTCGGCGCCCGTGAGTACATCGACAGCACCGCCGGGGATCCGGCCGAGGCGCTGCAGGCGCTCGGGGGCGCGAAAGTGATCCTCTCGACGATCTCGAGCGGTGCCGCCAACAGCGAACTGCTCGGCGGGCTCGCCCGCCGGGGTGAGCTGATCGTCGTCGGCGCGTCGCCGGAACCGGTCGAGGTGCCGCCGTTCGCGCTGATCGGGAGCGACATCTCGGTCGCCGGGCACGCCTCGGGGACCTCGATGGACTCCCAGGACACGCTTGCCTTCAGCTCCCTACAGGGCGTGCGGCCGCGGATCGAGACGATGCCGCTGGAGCGGGCCGGCGAGGCCTACGAGAAGATGATCGCCGGCGACGCCCGCTTCCGGATGGTGTTGACGACCGGCGCCTAGCTAGGCGAGCGTCCGCTCGATCAGGTCCGCGGCGAGCTCCGTCCCTCGCGCCGCCTGGAGGCGGCGCGAGGCCTGAGCGAGGCGGTCGGCGAGGGCGCCGTCGTCGAGCAGGCGGGCGATCGCCCCGGTCAGCTCGTCGGCCTCGTGCGCGTAGGTGTCGACGCGGATGCCGAACCCTGTCTCGTGGATGCGCTGCGCGTTGTCGTGCTGGTCCCAGAAGATCGGCAGCAGCACCATCGGCTTGCCGAAGTAGAGGGACTCGGTGACGGTGTTGTTGCCGCCGTGGGTGATCACCAGGTCGACCTGCGGGAGGACCGAGGTCTGCGGGAGGAACTCGGCGCCGACCATGTTCGGGGCGAGGTCGAACTCGCTCGCCTGCGGGCCCTTGGAGACGATGAAGCGGTAGGGCGCATCGGCCAGCTCCGCCACCAGGGTCCGCATCAGTGCGATGTCGGCGGAGCCGAGCGAGCCCAGGCTCAGGTAGACGAGCGGCTCCTCGCCTCCGGCAGTCGCGTCCGGCAGTCGCCAGTCGGGGTCGGTCGCCCGCACGCTGGCGCCGAGGTTGTGCCAGGTCGGGCCGAGTGGCTCGCGCCGTGGGTAGTCGACCTCCTGCGGATAGAGGTAGAGGTTCAGCGTCGGGCTGGGGTGGATGAAGTCGTCGCGGGGGAGGGGCGGGGCGCCGCGCTCGCGGCAGAACTCGTCGAAGTCGGCGTGCATCTCGTCGTGCGCGGCGCGGTAGGCGTCCCAGAAATCGGCCCAGGCGGAGCGGTCCTCGGTCGGCAGGCCGGAGAAGACCGGTGGCAGGTCGGGGTCCTTGATCTCGAGCGGATTGCAGGAGGCGATCCGAGCCCACGGCCGCCCACTCGCGAAAAGCGCCGGGAAGGTGACGACGTTGTCCTCGACCACGAGGTCGGGCTCGAGCTCCCCGAGGATCTCCGTCAGACGCGCGTCGACGTACCTCGCTCCGTCGATCAACGCCTCGAAGGTCGGCGCGATGAACTCGCCGAGCTGGTCGATCGTCGGCCTGCGGAAGACCGGCGCGGTGTCGCGGATAAAGTCCTTCCAGAACTGGCCGGGCGCTTCCTCGGTCTCCGGCGGCGGGGTCAGGCGCATCGTCCGCTCCTCGAAGCCCTGGGCCTCGAGCGTCCCGGCGAAGGACTCCTCGACGATGAAGACGACGCGGTGCCCGCGCCGCCGCAGCACGTCGCCGATGCCGACGCAGTTGTTGGTCGGCCCGAACGCCCCCTCGGGGAAGAACACGATCGTCTTGGACCGCAGGTTCACGCTGCTAAAGATAAGCACCACATGGACTTCGGGATCGGATACTTCCCGACCGCCGACGCCTTCGGCCCAGGTGAGCTCGCTGCCTTCCCCGGGGGTCGCTTCGACCTCGGCGTCGGGGCGGGCTGGAACCGCGAGGATATGGAACACCACGGCACCGACCCGCGCACTCGGATGCGCCTCCTCGCCGAGCGGGTCGAAGCGATCAAGGCCCTCTGGAGCGACGCGCCCACCTGCCTTCCACGGCGAGGCGTGATCGCGGAGGCATGACCTCCGAGGACGCGCGCGCCAGGTTCGCGGACGCGCGCGTCGCCCACCTGGCAACCGCCGATGCGGCGGGCCGCCCCACCTCGTGCCGGTCGCCTTCGCCGTCGTCGGCGACACGATCTACAGCGCGGTCGACGCGAAACCGAAGCGCACCAAGGCGCTGCGCCGGCTCGCCAACGTGCGGGCCAACCCGGCGGTGTCGCTGCTGGTCGATCACTGGGACGAGGAGGACTGGAGCCGCCTCTGGTGGGCGCGGGCGGACGGGGTCGGTCGCGTCCTCTCCCCCGACGACCCGGAGGCCCGGCACGCCGTCGAGATGCTCCGCGAGCGGTACCCCCGGCAGCGAGCCGATGGCGAGGTGCTGGCGGTGGCCGTCGAGCGCTGGAGTGGATGGAACGCTTAAATTGCGCCGCTCATGCCCGCGCACAGATCGGTAGAGCGCTTCGAGAGCGGCAACCACGTCACCGGCGAACTGGACACTCCGCGCTTCGCCAAGCAGGCGGCACTCGTCGTCGCGGTGATGGCGGCGCTCCTGGCCGTCGCCACCTTCCTCTCCAATGAGGCGGTCAAGGAGGTGATCACCGGGGAGACCGGACGCGCCGACACCTCCTCGAAGTTGGAGTCCAATCAGCTGAAGATCGACGTCGCGGCAGGCAACGCGACGATGCTGAAGGTCCTCGCCGAGGGTCCCCGCGAAGAGGCCGAAGCGGCGAGCGCCGCGGCGGCGCACGAGCGGCGCATCGAGCAGGAGCTCGCCCCCGCCGACCATCGCCTGGTCGAGGAGATGCACCACGACGAAGAACACGTCGACCACTACAACGACAAGCACCTGCTCTACGAGCTGGCCGAGGTCGGGCTCGAGGTGGGGATCGTCCTGGCGACGGTCTCGATCATCGCGCACCGCCGCTGGCTCCTCGCCGGCGGCCTCGGCGTCGGCGCGGTCGGCACCGTCCTCCTCCTCGCCGGCCTCGTGACTGTCTGAGCGGCACAGTTTTTCCACAAAGCTGGCACTGAATTCTTACTTTCGGCGCACCATTCGTGCGGATCTCAGTGCCACACTGGTCCCATGCCGCTTGGCCTCTGGAAAAGCAGGTGGGAGATGCACCGCGAGGACATGACGCGCCACCGCGAGGAGTCCGACAAACGGAGCGCCGACCACGAAGAACGGACGGAGCGCTACCGCGAGGAGTGCGAGAAGCGGAGCGCTGAGCTACTTTCGAAATACGACCGGGAACTGGCGGAGACTCGGCGGGTCAACCGTCAGATGCTGACGCAGCTGGAGAAGACCTACGCGAGCCTCGACAGCACCCTGGGTCTGATGGGCGAGCGGATCGAGGCCAACACCGAAGAGGTCAGAGCTCAGACGAGAGCGATCATGCTCTTGCTCGACCACTTCAAAGGCACCCACGGGGGCCCACCGGTCTGAGTCCGGTCAGTCACCGGCCGGCTTCGCCTCGCCGACCTCGGCCGCGATGCCGGTGAGCAGCCACTCGAGGCCGACCTCGAACTTCTCGGCCTTGACGCCGAGACCCGGCTCGTTGGCGATGAACTCGGCGAGGTGGGGGTAGTCGCCGCTCGCGGCCTGGGCGGCGATGTAGGCGTCGATCTCGGCGGCGGTGGGGCCCGCCTCGGCGCGGTTGGCGCAGGGGGTGCCGCTCTCGCTCTTGCCCTTGGGCGACATCACCTCCCAGCGCACGAAGCCGAGGGTGTAGGTGTCGACGGCGAGAAGGACGGCGCGCTTGCGCTGGGGGGAGAGGGGAAGCTCCGAGACGGCGGCGAGGGACTGCTCGATGTGGCAGAGCATGTTGGGGCCGAGGAACGGGCGGTGGAACGCGGCGGCGATCATCCAGGGGTGGGCGCGGGTGGACTCGCGCGTGCGCCGGGCGATCTGGCGGAGCGCCTCGCGCCAGTCGTCGGTCGGCGGGCCGCCCGGGATGATCGCGCCGCCCATCACCTCGTCCACCATCAGGTCGACCAGGTCGCCCTTGCGGCCGATGTGTGAGTAAAGGCTCATCGGGCGGGCGTCGAGCCTGGTGGCAAGTCTCCTGATGGAGACCGCCTCGAGGCCATCCGCGTCGGCGATCTCGATCGCGGCGGCGACGATCGCCGCGCGCGAGAGCGGCTGCGGACCCGACGCACGCTCCTCGTCGCGGGTCCAGACGGTGTCTATCCCAGCTGCCATGCGGAAAGCATATCGAGGCGATACGGCGTACGAGATCTTGATACGGTGTACGGGATGAGCCGGCCGGACGCAGTCACCCCAGCCCCAGCGGACCCTAACGCGCTCGATCGCGAGACCCTCGTCGTCGCGGCCGTCGTCCTGCTCGGCGCGATCATGTCGATCCTCGACACGACGATCGTCAACGTCGCGATCGACAAACTCTCGATCGAGTTCAACGCCTCGCTGACGACGATCCAGTGGGTCGTCACCGGCTACACGCTGGCGCTCGCCGCGGTGATCCCGGCGACCGGCTGGGCCGCTGATCGCTTCGGCACCAAGCGCATCTACATGAGTTCGCTGGTCCTCTTCATGATCGGGTCGGCCCTCTGCGCCGTCGCCTGGAGTGCCGGGTCCCTGATCGCCTTCCGTGTCCTCCAGGGCGTCGGCGGCGGCATGATCATGCCCGCGGTCATGACGATCATGACCAAGAAGGCCGGTCCCCACCGGATGGGCCGCGTGATGGGCATCCTCGGCGTGCCGATGCTGATCGCGCCGATCGTCGGTCCGATCCTCGGCGGCTGGCTGGTCGACGACGTCTCCTGGCGCTGGATCTTCCTGATCAACGTCCCGATCGGCGTGGTCGCCGTGATCCTCGCCCAGATCGTGCTGGAGAAAGACCGGCCGGAACCTTCGCAGCGGCTCGACTGGCTCGGCATGGCGCTTCTGTCGCCCGGGCTGACGCTCTTCATCTTCGGCCTCGCCGAGTCGGCGGACGGTGGCTTCGGTCAGTTCAAGTCCTGGGCCCCGATCCTCGTCGGTGTCACCCTGATCGCCACTTTCCTGGCCCACAGCTGGCGCAAAGGCGGGCGCGCGCTGATCGACATCAAAACCTTCACCCACACCCGCGCCGGTGCCGCGGCGGGCACCTTCCTGCTCTTCGCGGTCGCCTTCTTCGGCGCCCTGCTGCTGATCCCGCTCTACTACCAGACGGTTCGTGGCGCCTCGGCGCTGGAAGCCGGCCTGCTGCTCGCCCCGCAGGGGATCGGCGCGATGATCACGATGCCGCTGGCGGGCAAACTCACCGACCGGTACGGGCCCAACAAATGGCCGGCCTGCGGCATCCCGCTGCTGGTGATCGGGATCGCCCCCTTCGCCTTCGTCACCGCGACGACCTCCTACTGGCTGCTGTGCTCGTTCAGCTTCGTCCTCGGCCTCGGCATGGGCTTCTCGATGATGCCGACGATGACCGCGGCGATGCAGGCGGTGCCTGCGGCGGCGATCGCCCGCACCTCGACCGCGATGAACATCATCCGCCAGGGCGGCGCCTCGATCGGCACCGCGATCCTCTCGGTCATCCTCACCGCCTACATCACCGCCAACCTCGGCGTCGGCGGTGGCGGCCTCTCGTCCGTGCGCGAATTGCCTCCGGGCAGACTGGCGGCCGCCCAGGAACCCCTCGCGAGCTCCTTTGCCTCGACCTTCGTCTGGGCCTTGGTCCTGCTCGGCATCGCCTTCATCCCGGCGCTGTTCATGGCGCTCGGCAAATGGAAGACCGCCGCCGAGATCGCCGAGGAGAAAAGTGCCTCGCCCGCTCCCGAGGGCGCGCACGTCGTCCTCGATTAGCGCTCGCGCGAGGCGCGGATCGGAGTACCGTTTCCGGGATGGAGCGCGACGCCGCACTCGAGGCGGTCTTCATGCCGGTCCAGCCGCCCTCGACCTTCGAGGAGACGGTCGAGCGGCTCGGCACCGCGATCCGGCTCGGCCTTCTGGCACCCGGTAGCAAGCTGCCGCCGGAGCGTGACCTCGCCAAGCAGCTGCGCATCTCCCGCTCGACCCTGCGCCAGGCGCTCACCACGCTGGTCCAGAGCGGCCACCTGGTCTCCCTGCGTGGGCGTAAGGGCGGCACCTTCGTCGCCGCCGAGCCGCCGCTGGTCGATCCGATCGGCGAGCCACTCGACGTCGGCGCCTGGGAGGTGCTCGATCAGCGGGTGGCGGTGGAGACGGGCTCGGTCCTCCTCGCCGCCGAGCGGGCGCGCCCACCCCGCCTCGACCGCCTCGACGACCTGATCGAGGCGATGGCGACGCAGACCGAGGACTTCGAGGAGTACCGCCGTACCGACCTGCGCTTCCACATCGGCCTCGCCGAGGCCGCCGGCTCGCCCCGCCTGGTCGCGGCGATGACCGACGTGCAGGGGCAGATGACCGACCTGATCGTGCTGATCCCGCATCCCCCCGAGGTCCTCGTCCGCTCCAACGAGCAGCACGCGAAGATCGTCAAGGCGCTCCGCCGAGAAGACGGCCCACGCGCCGTGCGCCTGATGCGCGAGCACACCGAGGGCACCGAGCACATCCTCGCCGGCCTCCTGCCGGCGCGCGCTCAGGACCTGATCCGCTCGCCCGCCTGATCGAAGAGCGGCTCGGCGGCGACCTCGCCGTCCACCCAGGTCCCGAAGATCTCGATCGCCACCGCGGTCCCCGGCTCGGCGAGCGCGGGGGGGAGATAGGCGTAGGCGATCGAGCGCTCGACCGTGTAGCCATAGCCACCGGTCGTCACCCGGCCGACCACCTCGCCGTCCACCCGGACCGGCTCGTTGCCGAGGGCGATCGAGCGCGGATCGTCGAGGGTGATGCAGGCGAGCTTCTGCCGCGGGCCGTCCTCCATCGCCGCGAGGAGCGCGTCGCGGCCGACGAACTCCTCCTTGTCGAGCTTGGCGCAGAAGCCGACCCCTCCTTCGTAGGGCGTCTCATCCGGCGTGATGTCGGCGCCCCAGACGCGGTAGCCCTTCTCCAGGCGCATCGAGTCGATCGCCCGGTAGCCGCCGGCGGCGATGCCGTGGCCCTGGCCCGCCTCCCAGATCGCCCGCCAGAGCCCGAGGCCGTACTCGGTCGGGCAGTAGAGCTCCCAGCCGAGCTCACCGACGTAGGTGACGCGGAGCGCCCGCACCGGCACGTCGCCGACGGTGATCTCCTGAAGGGTCATGTAGGGGAAGGAGTCATTGCCGAGGTCCGATGGAGTGAGCGGCTGGAGGACGTCCCGCGCACGCGGTCCCCAGATCCCGAAGCAGGCCCACCCAGAGGTGACGTCGACGATCCGCGCGCTGCCGTCCTCGGGCAGGTGGCGGCGCATCCACTCGCGGTCGTGGTTGCCGAAGGCGGTGCCGGTGACGATCCCGAAGCGGTCCTCGGCGAGGCGGGAGACGGTGAAGTCGCACTCGATCCCGCCGCGCCGGTTCAGCATCTGCGTGTAGGTGATCTGCCCGTCCCCACGTGCGACCCTGTTGTCGCAGAGGCCTTCGAGGAAGTCGGCCGCGCCCGGCCCCTCGATCTCGAGCTTGGCGAAGGAGGACTCGTCGAAGATCGCCACCCGCTCGCGGCAGGCCCGGTGCTCGCCGCCGATCGCCGGGGACCAGTTCTGGCCCGCCCAACCGCGAGGCCGCAGCGCCTCGGCGCCGGCGGCGGCGTTCGGTTCGTACCAGTTGACCCGCTCCCAGCCCGATTTCTCGCCGAAGGCGGCCCCGTGCTCACGGTGCCAGGCATTGGCGGAGGAGACCCGGAGGGGTCGGCCGGCGGCCCGCTCGTGGTTGGGATAGCGGATGTCGTAGTAGGTCTCGTAGGTCTCGCGGATCCGCTTGTGGGTGTAGGACGGGGAGCGGTAGGCGGCGCCGAAGCGGCGGATGTCCATGTGCCAGAGGTCGAGGCTCGGCTCGCCGCCTGAGATCCACTCCGCCATCACTTTGCCGATCCCGCCCGCCCCCGCGAGCCCGTGCGCGCAGAAGCCCGCGCAGACGAAGAAGCCCGCGACCTCCGACTCGCCGAGGCAGAACTCGTTGTCGGGCGTGAAAGCCTCCGGGCCGTTGATCAGTTTGGTCACCTTGATGTCGGCCATCGCCGGGACGCGACGCTCGGAGTTGCGGGTGATCTCCTCGAAGCGGTCCCACTCCTCTTCCAGCAGGCGGCCGTTGAAGTCCGGTGGGATCGCATCGAAGCCGCCGGTCCCGTTCGGCAGGAAGGCCGGTTCGGACCGGCGCTCGTAGCCGCCCATCACCAGCCCGTCTCCGTCCTCTCGGTAGTAGACGAGCAGGTCGGGATCGCGCAGCGTCGGCAGGGAGCGGCGCCCGTCCCCGGTTCCGCGCGCCTCCCGGACCGCATCGAGCGGCTGCGTAACCAGATATTGGTGGGACATCGGCAGGAGCGGCACGCGGACGCCGGCCATGCGGCCGATCTCGGCGGCGAACATGCCGCCCGCGTCGACCACCACCTCCGCCGCGATGTCCCCGCGCTCGGTCCGCACCCCGCGCACCCGTCCGTCGCGCACCTCGACTCCGGTCACTCGCGTGCCGGTGAAGATCCGGCAGCCGCCGCGCCGCGCGCCGTCGGCCAGCGCGTAGGTCAGCTGCGAGGGGTCGATGTAGCCGTCGGTCGGCAGCCAGGCAGCGCCGAGCACCCCCTCCGTCGACATCAGCGGGAAGAGCTCGCGCGCCTCCTCGGCGGAGATCAGCTCGAGCGGCAGCCCGAAGGTCTTCGCCCAGCCCGCCTGGCGGCGCAGCTCCTCCATCCGCTCCTCGGTCGAGGCGAGGCGGATCCCGCCGCATTCCGTCCAGCCAGGATCGAACTCCGACTCCTTCCCGATCTGCCGGTAGAGGTCGACCGAGTGCATCATCATCTTGGTCAGGGACACCGAGCCGCGCAGCTGGCCGACCAGCCCAGCCGAGTGGAAGGTCGAGCCGGAGGTGAGCTGGTCGCGGTCGAGGAGGACGACGTCCTCCCAGCCGAGGTCGGCGAGGTGGTAGGCGAGTGAGGTGCCGCCGACCCCGCCGCCGACGATCACGCAGCGGGCCGAGTCGGGAAGCTCACCGCGCGGCATACGCGTCCTCCAGGAGGGACTCGAAGCCCGGCGACGCGGCGGCGGCGAGCAGGCGGTCGAAGTGCTTGGCTGCATACCCCGCGAAGTCGAACTCGAGGTCGGAGATCGCCGTCTGCACGACTCCCCACATCGCCTCGCGGAAGTCGGACATCAGCCGCATCAGGCGCAGCGCGGCGAGATCGGCGGGGGACGGTGCGGCCCCCAGGTATGCAATCAAGAATGCCTCCTCCTCGGCCGGGTCGAGCTCGTTGTTGACGGCGAAATTGCCGAGGTCGAACCAGCGGTTGCCCATCCCGGCGTACTCCCAGTCGACGATCCGGATGCCGTCCGGGGAGGCGATGAAGTTGGCGGGCAGGAAATCGTTGTGGCAGAGGACCGGGCCGCCAACGGCGAGCGCGGGCGCCGCCTCGATCCGCGCCGCGACCTCATGGGCCCGCTCATAGGTGTCCGGCACCTCGCCGCCGCGAGCACGGGTCGCCGCGGCGTAGTCCTCGACCAGGCGGAAGGCATCGAAGCGCGCGCCGATCTTCCCGCAGCCGTGGATCGCGCGGACCGTCGCACCGACCTCCGCCAGCGTCGCCGGCTCACGCAGGTCGTCGGCGTCCAGCGTCGGGCCCTCGACGAACTCGCTCACGAGCACGACCGGGTGCTCGAGTGTCGCGATCACTGCAGGAGCGACGCCGACGGTGGCGGCCAGCTCCCCGGCCTCGCGCTCCCCGGCGCGGTCGGAGCCGAGCAGCTCGGTGTCGTTGCCGGGCAGCCGCACGACGACCTCGCGTCCGCCGAAACGCGCGCGGAAGTTGTGGTTGGTGATCCCGCCGCCGAGGACCGTCGGCTCGCCTTCGGCCGGCCCGAGCTTCGCTTCCAGTCTCTCCACGATGTGTGCCGGCAGGGCCAAAGGTCGACGGAGAAAATTCTCCAAGTTGGCATTGACACGATCCCGAACCCAAGACTAGTCTCGCCAGGAGTCGTTAGGTCGGCTCATCAAACCTTTTACCGGGCGGACGACAACCTCAGGGAAGAGAGGGTCCATGGAGAGCAGCGGAGCGACGATCCACGATTCAGACGAGCAGCGCCTTGCGGAACTCGGTTACAAACAGTCGCTGAACCGGGCGTGGAGTGGGTTCTCCAACTTCGCCATCTCCTTCACGATCATCTCGATCCTGGCGGGCTGCTTCACCACCTACGGCCAGGCCTGGAACAACGGCGGCCCGATCGCGATCTCGATCGGCTGGCCGCTGATCTCGATCCCGATCCTGATCATCGGCTTCTGCATGTCGGAGCTGGTCTCGGCCTACCCGACCGCGGGTGGGATCTACTGGTGGGCGGGACGTCTCGGCGGTCCGGTCTGGGCCTGGTTCACCGGCTGGTTCAACCTGATCGGGCTGATCGCCGTCGTCGCCTCCGTCGACTACGCGGCCGCCACCTTCCTCAACGTGGTCCTCGGCCTCTACGAAGTGAACATCTTCGGGATCAACTTCGGTGACGAATCCCACGTCCTCGCCGAGGTCTTCCTCCTCTTCGTGATCATCCTGCTGGTCCACGTCTTCCTCAACGTCCGCAACACCCACCTGCTGGCGCGGATCAACAACGTCTCGGTCTGGTGGCATGTGATCGGCGTCGCGGCGATCGTCCTGGTCCTGATCTTCGTCCCGGACGGCCACCAGAGCTTCAGCTTCGTCTTCGGCCACCGGATCAACCAGAGCGGTTTCAGCGGCAGCATGTTCTGGTTCTACGTCCTGCCGCTCGGCTTCCTGCTGACCCAGTACACGATCACCGGCTTCGACGCCTCCGCCCACATCTCCGAGGAGACGCACGGCGCGTCGACCGCGGCGGCGAAGGGCGTCTGGAGATCGATCTTCTACTCGGCGGTGATCGGCTGGATCGTCCTGCTCGCGATCACCTTCTCGGTCACCAACGTCCAGGGTGCCAATGAAGCGTTCGGCTTCGCGCCGACGCTCCTGACCGAAGCGCTCGGCACCGGCTGGGGCAAGTTCGTCCTGATCATCTCCGTCGTCGGACAGCTCTTCTGCGGGGCGGCCTGCCTGACCAGCGCCTCGCGCATGTGTTACGCGTTCTCGCGCGACAACGGCTTCGGCAAACGGGCCTCGGCCAAACTCTCGACGGTCAACGACAAGCGGGTGCCGATCTACGCGGTTCTGATGATGGCGACCCTGGCGCTGATCATCACGTTGCCGGCGCTGCAGGGGAAGTCGAACGGCGAAGCCGTCCCGTTCGCTTTCTTCGCGGTTGTCTCGATCACCGTCATCGGCCTCTACATCGCCTACGTGATCCCGATCTTCCTCCGCTGGCGGATAGGCAGCGAGTTCAAACCGGGACCCTGGAACAACGGCAAGAAGTACAAGTGGATGAACAGCTTCGCGACCGTCTGGGTGATCCTGATCACGATCATCTTCTGCCTGCCGTTCACGCCCGAAGCGGTGCCGTGGAACAGCGAATTCAGCTGGGAGGCGTTCAACTACGCGCCATTGACGGTGGCGATCGTGATCGTCGGTGCGGCCATCACCTGGTTTGCCACCGCACGTCACCATTTCACCGGGCAGATCAGGGAGATCGACATCGAGGAAGCTCTGGGGGAGAACCCCGACCCGCAGACCTCGGCTCCGTAGTGTTCCGGGTGTGAACGTCGAAGCGCTCGAAAAGGCGGTCGCCGAAGGCGCGGTGGACACTGTGCTGTTGGCGATCGCCGACATGGAGGGTCGCCTGCAGGGCAAGCGGCTGACCGCCGGGCACTTCCTCGGCGAGGTGCGCGAGCACGGGGCCGAGGGGTGTAACTACCTGCTCGCGGTCGACGTCGACATGGAAACGGTCGGCGGCTACGCGATGTCCTCGTGGGACACCGGCTACGGGGACTTCGAGATGGTCCCCGACCTCTCCACCCTGCGGATGGTGCCGTGGCTGCCGGGCACGGCGATGGTGCTCGCCGACCTGCAGTGGGCCGACGGCAGGGAAGTCGCGGCGTCCCCGCGGCAGATCCTGCGCAAGCAGTTGGAGCGTCTGGAGAAACGCGGGATGAGCGCCAACGCCGCCACCGAGCTCGAGTTCATCGTCTTCCGCGACACCTACGAGGCGGCCTGGAAGAAGGGCTTCCACGACCTCGAGCCGGCGAATTTCTACAACATCGACTACTCGCTGCTGGGGACGGCGCGGGTGGAGCCGCTGATCCGGCGGATCCGCAACGAGATGGGCGGCGCCGGGCTGACGGTGGAGAACTCGAAGGGCGAGTGCAACCTCGGCCAGCACGAGGTCAACTTCCGCTACGAGGACGCGCTGCGGAGCGCCGACAACCACGCCGTCTACAAGAACGGCGCCAAGGAGATCGCCTCCCAGGAGGAGATGTCGATCACCTTCATGGCGAAGTTCAACGAGCGCGAGGGGAACTCGTGCCACATCCACATCTCGCTGGCGAATGCCGATGGCGGCAACGCCTTCGCCGCCGACCAGCGGCTCTTCGAGAGCTTCGTCGCCGGCCAGATCGCCTGCATGCGGGAGCTGACCCTCCTCTACGCGCCGCATATCAACTCCTACAAGCGCTTCGC
>JAFDWG010000319.1 GCA_018268605.1 Actinomycetota bacterium
CGATCGGGAACCCGGGGCCGTGGTCGACTCGGTGCGGCGGCACCTCGCGCGGCGCGCTCCCATAAAGTGAGGCCGTGGCCGAGAAGACCGCATCCGGAGACGAGGCGGCGGCGATCGCCGCGGCGATCGCGCGCTTCGAGTCGGAATTCGCCGCCGTGCCGGCGTCGGAGCCCGCGGATGCGATCTCACCGTGGCAGCGCGCCGCGCTGCTCGAGGGAGTGGGCGCCAAGCAGGACATCCAGGACCCACAAGCACGAGGAGGAGCGAGATGGCAGTCGTGAAAATCATCGAGCTCGTAGGGAGTTCCAAGACGTCGACCGATGACGCCGCGAAACAAGCGTTGGCGCAGGCACAGGGGTCGCTGCGCAACATCCGCGCCGTCGACATCGTGTCGACCGGGATCCGCGGCGAGAACCTGGACGAGTACCGGGCTCACGTCCGGGTCGCGTTCCTGATCGAGGGATCGGAGGTCAGTTGATGGCTGACGCCGGTGCCGACGTGACGCCGAAGGAGATCTCCCGCGCCGAGGCGCGGGAGATGGTCGACAAGGGCGCCCAGCTGGTCGACGTGCGCGCCGACCACGAGTGGGAGACGGGCCATCTGCCCGGCGCCGTCCACATCCCGCTGGCCGAGCTGCCCGCACGGGTCGAGGAGATCGCCAAGGACCAGCCGGTGATCCTCTACTGCCGCGGCGGCAACCGCTCATCGATGGCGACCACCGCCCTGACCGAGGCCGGCTACGACGCGGTGAAGCTCTCCGAGGGGGCGGTCGGCTGGGAGGAAGAGGGCCTGCCCTTCGAGCCGGAGGGCGGATACGTGGCCGAGTCGGGCGAGGCCGCAGCAATTCTTGAGGCCCGCAAACGCAGTTCCTGAGCCAAATCTCAGCGCTTCGCAGATAAATACCCTAATCCCGGTCAGGGTTTTGCTAATTTCCTCCACATGGAGGTCATAGTCGCTGAGAACAAGACGCAGGAGGGCAAGGGCCGCGTAGGCACCCTGGAGAACCCAGAGGCCTATGAGAACGTCCCGGGCCACATCATCCCGATCATCGAGCGCGAGTTCGATGACTTCGACAACGAAGCGGAGAAGTTCCTCGCCGAGGAGTTGCCGGAGAACGAGTTCATCGGGTTCCGCCTCAAACAGGGCGTCTACGGCCAGCGCCAGTCCGACGTCCAGATGGTCCGCGTCAAGCTTCCCTTCGGGGGGGTCACGCCGGATCAGATGGACTCCTTCGCCGACGTCGTCGAAAGATGGGCGCCGCTGAACAAGGGCCACATCACGACCCGGCAGAACATCCAGATCCACCATGTGCCGCTGCGCGACATGGAGGAGCTGCTGAAGGTGATCTCCGAGTCCGGCCTCTCTTCCCGTGAGGGCTGCGGCAACACGGTCCGCAACGTCACCGGCGACCCCTGGGCCGGCGTCGCGCCCGACGAGATCTTCGACCCGACGGCGCACGCGATCGCCTACGTCCGCTACTTCGTCCGCCACCCGACGACGCAGCTGATGCCGCGCAAGATCAAGACCGCCTTCTCCGGTTCCGACGAGGACCGGGCGATCACCGGCATCCACGACATCGCCTTCCTCGCCCGTGAACGTGACGGGGTGAAGGGCTTCGAGGTCAGGGTCGGCGGCGGCACGTCGATCATGGCCCGCGTTGCACCAACCATCTACGACTTCGTCGAGGCCGACAACGGCGACTACCTCAAGGTGGCCGAGGCCGTCTTCCGGATCTTCGACCGTCAGGACTGGCTGCGCGTCAATCGCGCCCGGGCCCGGATCAAGGTGCTGGTCGACAAGATCGGCGCCGACGCCTTCCGCGACCTCCTCGACGAGGAGCTGCGCGGCGACTGGGTCGAGGAGCGCGAATTCGGCCCCGAGCTGGTCGAGCGCCTGCGCTTCGACGACGACGAGGAGTCGCGGGCGCCGAAGGCCCCGCCGAGCGCCGCGTCGCCGAACGGCGACCGCCAGGCATTCGACCGCTTCGTCGAGTCGAACGTGCAGCCGCAGCGCCAGGCCGGCTTCTCCGCCGTCGAGGTGAAGGTCACCCGCGGCGACCTGACCCCGGAGCAGTTCCGCGGGCTCGGTCAGATCATGCGCGACTACAGCGGCGGCAACGCCCGCTCGACCGTGCAGCAGAACCTGGTCCTGCGCTGGGTCCGCGATGAGTCGGTCTACGACGTCTGGACCAAGCTCGTCGAGCTCGGCCTCGGCGACCCCGGCGCGCGGGAGATCTCGGACGTCGTCTCCTGCCCCGGCACCGACAGCTGCAAACTCGGGATCACCTCCTCGATGGGCCTCAACCGGGCCGTCAAAGAGCGGATCGACGAGATGGAGCTCGACGACGAGCTCACCCGGCAGATCCACATCAAAATGAGCGGCTGCCCGAACGGCTGCAGCCAGCATCACATCGCCAACATCGGCTTCTACGGCGCCTCGCTGAAGATCGGCGGGCGGCAGATGCCCGCCTACATCCCGCACATCGGCGGGAACTACGAGGGCGGCACGGTCGCCTACGGCAAGCGCCTCAAATCGCGCCTGCCCGCCAAACGGGTCCCGACGGCGGTCGAGCGCTGGGTGCGCATGTACGAGTCCGAGCGCTCCGAGGGCGAGGAGTTCAACGCCTTCGCCGAGCGGATCGGCCAAGAGCGCTTCGAAGCCGAGGTCAAGGATCTGACGATGCCGGTCGACTTCTCCCTGGAGACCATGCAAGAGTTCATCGACTGGCAGCGGGCAACTCCCTACGAAGTCGTCCGCGGCGAAGGGGAGTGCGCGATCTAGCTCGCGCTGGAGCGGGGAACTGCAGAAACGGACTGACGGAACATGAAACCGCCGCCTATCACGCTGTCGGGCAACGTCCCGACAATCACCGACCTCGACCACGAGGCGATCGCGGACGAGCTCGAGCCCCTGACCGCGCAGGAGACGATCGAGTGGATGTTCGACCAGTTCGGTCAGGACCACTACATCGCCTGCTCGTTTCAGAAAACCAGCTCGGTGACGGCGCACATGGCGTCCAAGATCAATCCCGACGCGCGATTCTTCTACCTCGACACCGACGTGCTCTTCCCGGAGACCTACGAGACCCGGGACCGTCTCGCCGAGGCGCTGGGCATCGAGTTCGATCGGTACCACAACATGACCATCGCCGAGCAGGCCGCGGAGTACGGCGAGGAGCTTTGGAAGCGCGAGCCGGACGCCTGCTGCGGGGTCCGCAAGGTCGAGCCGATGCGTCGCGCGCTTTCATCCGTAGACTGCTGGGTCGCCGGCGTCCGCCGGGCGGATTCCAGCTCCCGTGCCGGGGCTCCCAAGTTCACCTGGGACAAGAAATTCGGCCTTTGGAAGCTGAACCCGCTCGCCGACTGGTCCGAGCGCGATGTCTGGAACTACATCCATGAGCACCGTCTTCCGTACAACCCGCTTCACGATCGCGGCTACCCCTCGATCGGCTGCACGCACTGCACGCAGCCGGTGGGCCCTGGCGGCGACCTTCGCGACGGCCGCTGGGCCGGCGTCGAAAAGACCGAGTGCGGCATCAACTAGCGACGCGGTCCTAGGCGGGACGCCGACGGGCGGACCAGCCGAACCTCTTTGTTGATTCACTTGGTGCACTAATGGACGAGATCACGAAAGTAAGGCCCGCGGCCGTGGAGCTGGACGACCTCGACACGCTCGAGGCGGAGTCGATGTTCATCATCCGCGAGGTCGTCGCCGAGTTCGAACATCCGGTGATGCTCTTCTCCGGCGGGAAGGACTCGGTGCTGATGCTGCAGCTGGCGCGCAAGGCGTTTGCGCCGGCGCCGGTGCCGTTCCCGATCATGCACGTGGACACCGGTCACAACTTCCGCGAGGTGATCGAATTCCGCGACAAGGTCGTCGACGAATACGGCCTGCGGCTGGAGGTGGCCTCGGTCCAGGACCTGATCGACCAGGGCATCATCAAGGTCGGCCACGAACTGGAATCCCGTAACCGCCACCAGACCCGCGCGCTGCTCGACGCGATCAAGGACGGCGGCTTCGACGCGGTCTTCGGCGGTGGCCGGCGCGACGAGGACAAGGCGCGCGCCAAGGAGCGGATCCTCTCCTTCCGCGACAAATTCGGCCAGTGGGACCCGAAGAACCAGCGCCCCGAGCTGTGGCACCTCTACAACGGACGCCATAAGAAGGGCGAGCACATCCGCGTCTTCCCGATCTCCGACTGGACCGAGCTCGACGTCTGGCGCTACCTCTCCCGTGAGCAGATCGAGCTGCCGCCGATCTACTTCGCCCACGAGCGCGAGGTGGTCGACAACGAGGGCCTGCTGATGGCCGTCAACGAGTTCTTCCCGCTGCCGGATGGCGCCGAGTCCCACACCAAGATGGTGCGCTACCGGACCGTCGGCGACGCGACCTTGACCGGCGCCGTGCCCTCCCAGGCGACCACCTATGACCTGGTGATCGAGGAGACGGCGGTCTCGCGGATCACCGAGCGGGGCGCGACCCGCGGCGACGATCGCTTCTCCGAAGCGGCGATGGAGGATCGCAAGCGGGAGGGCTACTTCTAGTGGCCCCTCCGGCAGATCCCGGCACCCATCTGGCGGCTGCAAACCTGCGCCCGCCTTTGTCCTCGGTCGGCCAAATAGCAACCGCTATCAGGCCTCCCTGCGTCCGCGGCGTGCTTGGTTTTCGCTCGCCATATGGGCCCCGGGACTACCGGAGGGGCCACTGATGCCGGCCACGGAGATCCTCCGGATCGCGACCGCCGGTTCGGTGGACGACGGCAAGTCGACCCTGATCGGGCGGCTCCTGCACGACACCAAATCGATCTTCGAAGACCAGCTCGAGTCGATCGAGCGGACCTCGGAGAAACGCGGCGACGAACAGACCGACCTGGCGCTCTTGACCGACGGCCTGCGGGCCGAGCGCGAGCAGGGGATCACGATCGACGTCGCCTACCGCTACTTCGCGACGCCGAAGCGAAAGTTCGTCATCGCCGACACGCCGGGCCACATCCAGTACACGCGCAACATGGTCACCGGCGCCTCGACCGCGAATCTGGCGCTGCTGCTGATCGACGCGCGCAAAGGTGTGCTCGAACAGACCCGCCGTCACGCGCTGCTCTCCTCGCTGCTCGGTGTCCCGCACCTGGTCCTCTGCGTCAACAAAATGGATCTCGTCGACTACGACCAGCGGATCTACGACGAGATCCGCGAGGAGTTCACCTCCTTCGCCGCCAAGCTCGACATCACCGACCTCGGCTTCGTCCCGATCTCGGCGCTGCAGGGCGACAACGTCGTGGAACCGTCGCCGAACATGCCCTGGTTCCACGGGCAGCCGCTGCTCGGCCACCTCGAGGACGTCCACATCGCCTCGGACCGCAACCTGGTCGACAACCGCTTCCCAGTCCAGTACGTGATCCGCCCACAGTCGGCGGAGTACCGCGACTACCGCGGCTTCGCCGGCTCGGTCGTCGGCGGGATCTTCAAGCAGGGCGACGAGGTCATGGTGATGCCGTCGCGCAAAGCCTCGAAGATCGCCGCGATCGACACGCCCGACGGCGAGGTGGCCCAGGCCTTCCCGCCGATGTCGGTGACCATCCGCCTCGAGGACGAGGTCGACGTCTCCCGCGGCGACATGATCTGCCGCCCGACCAACCAGCCGACCGCGAGCCGCCGCTTCGAGGCGATGATCTGCTGGTTCGACGAGACCTCGCACCTGCGCACCGGGGCGCCCTACCAGCTGAAGCACACCACCCGTTGGGTCGCCGCCGAGGTGGAGGAGCTGCGATACCAGCTGAACGTCGACACCCTGCACCGCGATCTGACCGCCGAGACGCTCGAGGTCAACGACATCGGCCGCGTCGCGATCCACACCACCTCGCCGCTCTTCTTCGACGAGTACCGGATCAACCGCACGACCGGGAGCTTCATCCTGGTCGACCCGGCGACCGATCTGACGGTCGCGGCGGGGATGATCATCAGTGCCGGTGGCGACGTCGGCGCGGTCAGCGACACCGCCTCGATCGTCGCCGAGAACATCACCTTCCATCCGTCGAAGCTCTCGCGCGACGAGCGCTGGGGAGCGCTCGAAACCAGTGGGGCGACGATCTGGATGACCGGTCTCTCGGGCTCGGGCAAGTCGACGATCGCGACCGCGATCGAGCACACGCTCGTCTCCTCCGGCCGCGCCGCCTTCATGCTCGACGGCGACAACCTCCGCCACGGGCTCAACGCCAACCTCGGCTTCTCGCCGGAGGACCGCGACGAGAACGTCCGCCGCACCGGCGAGGTGGCCAAGATCCTCGCCGAATCGGGCACCGTCGCGATCGTCTCCCTGGTCAGCCCCTACAAGGCCGAGCGTGACCGCGTCCGCGCCCTTCACGAGGAGGCCGGCATCCCCTTCTTCGAGGTCTTCGTCGACACTCCGTTGGAGGAGTGCGAACGCCGGGACCCGAAGGGCCTATACGCCAAGGCGCGGGCGGGGGAGATCAAGGATCTGACGGGTGTCGGGTCACCGTACGAGGCCCCGGAGAGTCCGGATCTCGTGACGTCGCCGGACCTCGAGGAGGCCGTGCGGCAGGTTTTGGCGCTACTGCCTTAGGGGGTCCTGGCCGCTCCGGCCGTCCGAGCTGCGGTCCTGGGCGTCTCTCCGAGGGTTCGTGCGTGAGAGGCCGCACCTCGGCCGATCCCGTGACGAAGACGTCTGGAACTCCACACTTCCTCGCGCCTTCGGTCCAAGCAGGATGCGCCTCGGGGGGTGTGGGAGAAGACGCACCGAAGCTCGGACTTCGTGACGTCTCCCTGTGCCCTGGGCGTCAGCTCGGCTGCGCCGGGACCTTCGGCTCTCCCAACCCGTAGGTCTCGTACGCCCCGAACTTGGCGAAGGTCTTGTGCGTCGGCCCGTGGTAGTCGGAGCTCGCCGTGGGCACCAGATTCAGCTCGGCGCAGAGGTCCAGGAGGTGCTTCGTCTGCTCCTCGGAGTGCGTGGGGTAGAAGGTCTCGACGCCGTCGGCATTCAGCGAGCGGATCAGGTCGTCGACCTCGCCCGGCTCGGTGATGTCCCAGTAGGGGTGGGCGATGACGGCGACGCCGCCGGCCTCGTGGATGAGGTCGATCGCCTGGGCGGCATTCGGCCAGCGGCGGGGGACGAAGGCTTTGGCGCCGGGCACGAGGTACTCCTCGAAGAAGGGCCCCAGATCGCCGGTGGCGCCGGCCGCCTTGGCGATGTGGGGGCGGCCGATCGAGTCGGCGCCGCCGGCCTCGCGGATCGCGTCGTCGAGGGTGAGGTCGAAGCCGAAGGAGCGGAGGTTCTCGACGATCTCCCCCGCGCGGGCGCGACGCTCGTCTTGGGCGCGATCGCAGGTCGGCTCGATCTTCGCCAGGTCCACCCAGTAGCCGCAGATGTGGAGGTCTTCGGCGTACTCGTGGACGCAGGACATCTCCACCGCGGGGACGATCTCGACCCCGTGCTCGCGCCCTGCCTCTGCGGCCTCGGGAACCCCGGCGACCGAGTCGTGATCGGAGAGGGCGAGCGTCGTGACCCCGGCCCTTGCCGCTTCCGCGACCACATCCCGCGGGGCGAGCTGACCGTCGGAATGGGTGGAGTGGCTCTGCAGCTCGATGAGTGGCATCGGCGCAGCCTAACGAGGGTGCGGACCCAGCCTCCCTCGTGTGGCGCAGATAAATAGACTGCGCCGCCGATGTTCAAGAAAGTCCTGATCGCCAATCGCGGAGAGATCTCGATCCGCGTCGCGCGCACCCTTCGCGAGATGGGAATCGGCTCCGTCGCCGTCTACTCGGAGATCGATCGCGACGCACCGCACGTGCGGGAGGCCGACGAGGCGTTCCTGCTCGGTCCGGCCGTACCGGCGGAGAGCTACCTGAACATCGCGAAGATCATCGAGGTCGCCAAGGAGGCGGGCGCCGAAGGGATCCACCCGGGCTATGGCTTCCTCGCCGAGAACGCCGACATGGCACGCGCGTGTGCCGAGTTCGGGATCACCTGGATCGGACCGCCGCCCGAGGCGATCGAAGCGATGGGATCGAAGACGCGGGCGCGCGAGATCATGGCCGAAGCGGGCGTGCCGATCGTCCCCGGCTCGACCGAGGTCGCCCCCGACCTCGAGGCCGCGCGCAAGCAGGCCGACGAAGCCGGCTACCCGGTCGCCTGCAAGGCGGCGGGCGGCGGCGGCGGCAAGGGCTTCCGCGTCGCGATGACGCCGGATGACCTGCAGGAGGCCTACGAAGGCTCGGCCCGCGAAGGCGAGAAATTCTTCGGCGACTCGCGCGTCTACATCGAGCGCTACCTGGAGGACCCCCGCCACGTCGAGGTCCAGGTGCTGGCCGACTCTCACGGCAACGTGATCCACGTCGGCGAGCGCGACTGCTCGATCCAGCGCCGTCACCAGAAGGTGATCGAGGAGGCCCCCGGCCCGCACGTCGACGATGAGATGCGCGAGCGGATCGGGAAGATCGCCACCGACGCGGCCGCCGCCGTCGGCTATCGCGGGGCGGGCACGATCGAGGGCATGCAGGTCGGCGACGAGTACTTCTTCCTCGAGATGAACACCCGCGTCCAGGTCGAGCACTGCGTGACCGAGATGATCAGCGGGCTCGACATCGTGCGTGAGCAGATCCTGGTCGCGGCGGGCGAGCCGCTCTCGATCTCCCAGGGCGAGGTCGACCTGCGCGGCTGGTCGATCGAGTGCCGGATCAACGCCGAGAACGCGGCAAAGAAATTCGCCCCCGCTCCGGGCCCGATCGGCAAGTCCTACCGCGAGCCCTCGGGCCCCGGCGTACGCGTCGACTCCGGCGTCGAGGGTGGCGGTGAAGTGTCACCGATGTACGACCCGATGGTGGCCAAGCTCGTGGTCTGGGATATCGACCGTGAGAAAGCGACCCGGCGCATGCTCCGGGCGCTCGACGAATACGACACCGGCGGCCTGCAGACCCTGATCCCCTTCCATAAGACGATCCTGCGGACCGAACAGTGGGCCAGGGGCGAGACCTGCCGTGACCTGATGGAGGACGCGGAGTGGCTGAAGTCCACGGCGCCTGAAGAGGCCGCCGCGCCGGAGCCCTCGGAGGAGGGCGCCGAGATCGTCACCCGCGACTACAAGGTCGAGGTCTCGGGCAAGCTCTTCGACGTCAAGGTCATCGGCGAGGCGGTCGCGGGTGCCGCCGCGGCTCCCGCCGCGGGCGGCAAGAAACCGCCGAAACGCGATCGCGCCGCCGCCGGCGGTGCCGCCGCCTCGAGCGAGGCCCTGCCCTCGCCGCTCCAGGGCACGATCCTCAAAGTCGCGGTCGCCGAGGGCGCCGAGGTGTCGGAGGGCGACCTGATCTGCGTGATCGAGGCGATGAAGATGGAGAACGAGATCACCGCCCACCGCTCGGGCAAAGTGACCTCGCTCAGCGTCGCCGAGGGAGCCGCCATCGGCTCCGGCGACGTCATAGCGACGATTGAGTAACGCCGCGCCTGGCTAGGTCGGGGAGCGCATCGCGGCGTCGTGGCTCGGGTCACCTGCTGTAGCAGGCTCCCCTCGCTACTCCTGGCCCTGCTGGCCCCGACCGGCGCCACCAGGCGCGACGGGCGGTGCGAAGGTCGACTCAGGGCTGATGCGGCTCAGTGTTTTTTCGGTTTGCCGCGTTCGCGTTCGCGTTCGCGCTGTTCCTTTTCACGTTCGCGCTGTTCGCGTTCGCGTTCCCGTTCGCGCTGTTCCTTTTCTTTTTCCCGTTTGACCCGCAGCTGGTCCTGCTTGGTCAGCGGGATCTTTTCGGCGACTTCCTGGCAGGTGCGCCCCGAGCATTCCTCGAGGCGGACCAGTTCGTTGTGCAGGAAGGCGCGGATCGGCGCGTAGTTCTTGTCCCGGACGATGTTGTTCAGCTCGTACGGGTCCTTGTTGATGTCGTAGAGCTCCTTCTCGCCGTCCGGCCACTCGATGTACTTGTATGGGCCGAGGCGGATCCCGTAGTAGTTCTTCGGCGGCGCAACCTCGGAGGCGTGTGCCGCGGCGCCTTGGCTCTTCGCTCCCTTGAGGGCGATCCGGCCACGCGGCGAGCCCTTCGACGTGGTTTCCCCGGTCGAGGCGCCGCCGTTCTGTTCGACGTCGTTGGTCTCGACGAAGGACTCGAAGAGCAGTGGGCGCCGGGTGCGCAGGCTCGGGTCTTGCATGAACGGCACCATCGAGACACCGTCGATGCTTTTGTCCGGTTTGACGCCCGCCAGTTCGAGGATCGTCGGGGCGATGTCGGGGGTGTTGACGAGCTGGCCGGAGTGGGTGTTCGGTTCGATCCCCGGGCCGCGGATGATCAGCGGCAGGTGGGTCGAGGGCTCGTAGGCGAGGAACTTGCCGCCGACCAGGCGGTGCTCGCCGAAGAAGAAGCCGTTGTCGGAGGTGAAGATGACGTAGGTGTTGTTGATCCGACCGAGGGCGGTCAGCTCGTCGAGGATCTGTTTGACCCCTTCGTCCACGGAGATCAGCGCGTTCAGGCAGTTCTGGTAGTAGACGCGGTAGGTGTGGATTTCCTGGGCGCTGAGGTAGGGCGCTTCGCGGATGAAGCGGGGCTTGTCGTTGACGTTGCCCTCGTTGAAGCCTTCCGCGCGACCGACTGGCAGTGGGGCTCCGGAGAAGCGGCCGATGTCGCGCGTCGCCGGCTGTGGCCCGGCGGGTTTGCGGAAGTCCCCGTGCGGCGCCGTGTAGTCGACCTGCATGTAGAAAGGCTGTTCGGGCGACGTCCCCGCCAGTTCTTCGGTCGCCAGGGCGTTGAACTTGTCGGTCTCGAAGTAGCAGGGCTGGCCATTCAGCGGCGCGTACGGGCAGCCCGCGTCGTCGATCGCTCCGTATTCGCGGCTTTCCCAGGAGCCGGAGTCGCCGTAGGGCCCTTCGACCACGCCGTTGTTGTTCAGCATGTAGCCGTAGGCGAAGTGGTTCGTGTCCGAGTTCAGGATCGTGTGCCAGGAGCTCCACCCGGGCGCCACTTCGGTCCCAGGGCTGTAAGGAGCGTCGCCGTAGCCGTTGAGGATCTTGCCGATGTGGATCGTGCGGTAGCCGGCTCCCTGCAGCCAGGTCGCGAGGTTGTGGGTGTAGGCGAGGCGGGACTGGAAGCCGGTCCAGCCGCCGTTCGGCGGGACGTTGCCCTGAACGTGGTTGTTGTGGGCGTAGCGGCCGGTGAGGAGGCTGACCCGGGACGGGGCGCAGAGGCTGTAGGGCGTGTAGTAGCGGGTGAAGGTAACACCCTGTTCGCCGAGCATCTGCAGCGTGTTCGGCATCGCGAATTCTTCGTTGCCGCTCAGCATCCGGACGCCGTCGTAGAGCTCTTCCAGCGTCTGGTCGTCGGTCTGGATGACGACGAAGCTCGGTTTCTGCAGTTCGGAGGCCTTCGCCCGTGCCGCGCGGGCGTCGTCGGTGGCGAGCAGGACCAGGCCGATGACGAGCGCACAGACGGCGAGCGCCGCGACCAGGCGCGCCGCGGCGCCTCCACGCCAAGACTGGGTTCTGAATACGGGCATATTCATGGAGCTACCGGAGCTTTACGCCCCTCGCGAGGAAAAACCTCCGTCCGAGGACGGAGTTGCGCTCTGAAAACTAAAAGGCGTTCAGGACGCGCCGAGCTTGGCGACGGCTTCGCGGAAGTTTTTGACCGTCGCCGAAGGCGCTTTGCGGCCTTCGAGTTTCTCGCCGTGGCGATTCACCCAGATGACCGGGACATTCATTTTCAGCACCGGCGCGATGTCGGTCGCGTAGTTGGAGCCGATGTGCAGCCAGCCTTTTTTGCCGCCGATGCGACGGGCGCACTCTTTGAAGTGGACCGGGTCCGGCTTGTAGCTGCGGACCTGCTGGGCGGTGACGACCAGGTCGAGTTCGGTGCGCAGGTGGCGCCGCGAGATCCCGAGCAGTTTGTCGTCGATGTTGGAGATGATCCCGATCTCGTACTTTTTGCCGAGCCGGTCCATCGCCGCGTTGGCCTCACGGAATGGCAGCCAGTAGGCGACGCTGTTCGGCAGGAACTGGGCCCGCGAGGGCTCGATCTCCCACCCGAGCTCCCCGGCGACTTTCACGATCGTGCGGCGAAGCACCTCGGCGTAGAGCTCGTAGGAGCCGGCCATGACTTCGGCCTGAACTTCGAAGAAGCGGTCGAGGAACGGCTGCTCCTCAAACGAAAAACCGTCTTTTGCAGCCTCTTTCTTCACCGCCTCGACGATGCCTTTCTCCCAGTCGATGAGAGTGCCGTAGCAGTCGGTGGTGACCCAATTGATGTTTTTGAGAGAGGGGAGTGCCATCTGAGAGCGCGGGATTATGGCATTCGTATAGGGTCCGCGCCGCGCCGTACCCCAACGGCCGCCTTTCCTCCCCATGGATCTCCTCGAATATCAGGGCAAGCAGCTGTTCGCCAAGCACGGGATCGCCGTGCCGAGTGGCGAGGTGGCGGACAACGTCGATGACGCCATCGCCGCTGCCGAGCGCATCGGCTACCCCTGTGCGATCAAGGCCCAGGTTCTGATCGGGGGACGCGGCAAGGCGGGCGGCGTGAAGATCGCCAAGGACGTCGACGAGGCCCGTCAGTACGCCTCCGACATCATCGGCATGGACATCACCGGCCCGCACGGCGAGGGTCCCTTCCGCGTCGATTCGGTCTGGATCGAGGGCGGCTCCGACATCGCCGAGGAGTACTACGCGTCGATCATCCTCGACCGCGGTGAGAAGAAGCTGCTGGCGATGGTCTCCGCCCAGGGCGGCATGGACATCGAGGCGGTCGCCTCGGCGAACCCCGCCGACCTGACCAAAGTCCACATCGACCCCACCAAGCCGTTTGACGCCGCCGCGGCGCGCTCGATCGTCGAGTCGGCCGGCCTGGCCGAGGACGCGCTCGACGAGGCCGCCGACGTGCTGGCGAAGCTGGCCGAGGTGGCGCGCGAGGAGGACGCGACGCTGATCGAGGTCAACCCGCTGATCGTCACCGCCGACCGCAACGTCGTCGCGCTCGACGCCAAGGTCACGATCGACGGCAACTCGCTCTTCCGCCACGAGGATCTCGCCGAGATCGCCGACACCGTCGACGACCCGCAGGAGCAGATGGCGAAGGAAAAAGGCCTCACCTACGTGAAACTCGACGGCAACGTGGGGATCCTGGCCAACGGCGCCGGGCTCTGCATGTCGACGCTTGACGTCGTCGCCCAGGCGGGCGGCGCTCCGGCCAACTTCCTCGACGCGGGCGGCGGCTCGAAAGCCGAGGCGATCGTGAACGCGCTTGAAGTCATCAAGTCCGACTCCAAGGTGACGGCGATCCTCTTCAACATCTTCGGTGGCATCACCCGCTGCGACGAGATCGCCAAGGGGATCGTCACCGCCTCGGGCCAGATCGACCTCGACCTGCCGCTGGTCGTCCGCCTCGACGGCACCAACTTCGAAGAGGGCCTGGCGATCCTCGCCGAGGCGAACCTGCCGAACCTCCACCAGGAGAAGACGATGCTGGACGCCGCGCGCCGCGTCGTCGAGCTGGCGGGGGGTGCCTCGTGAGCATCATCATCGACGAGAAGACGAAGCTCGCCGTCTCCGGGCTGACCGGACGCGAGGGCTCCTTCCACGGGCTGCGCAACAAGGCCTATGGGACCGACCTCGTCGCCGGCGTCACGCCCGGCAAGGGCGGCCAGGACGTCGAGGGGACCCCGGTCTTCGACACGATCAAGGAGGCCGTCGACGAGGCCGGCGCCAACACCTCGATGATCTTCGTGCCCGCGCGCTTCGCGGCGCCCGCGATCAACGAGGCGATCGACTCCGGCGTCGAGACCGTCATCGCGATCACCGAGGGGATCCCGGTCCTCGACATGCTCGCCACCTACTGGAAGGCCAAGGAGGCCGGCGTCCGGCTGATCGGTCCGAACTGCCCCGGGGTGCTCTCACCCGGCAAGGCCAACGTGGGGATCATCCCCGACTCCTTCTTCGACCCAGGCCCGATCGGCGTCGTCTCCAAGTCGGGGACGCTGACCTACCAGATCGGCAACGAGCTGAAACAGGCCGGGACCGGCAACTCCTCGATCGTAGGCATCGGCGGCGACCCGATCGTCGGCAGTGATTTCATCGACATCCTCAAGCTCTACGAGGCGGACCCCGACACCGAGCTGATCGTCATGGTCGGCGAGATCGGCGGCGACGCCGAGGAGCGGGCCGCCGAGTTCATCGCCGCCGAGATCACCAAGCCGGTGGTCGCCTACATCGCCGGCTTCACCGCGCCTCCCGGCAAGCAGATGGGACACGCCGGCGCGATCATCTCCGGCTCCTCGGGCACCGCCCAGGCCAAGAAAGACGCCCTCGAAGCAAAGGGCGTGCGGGTCGGCGAAAGCCCGACCGAGACGGCAGCGATCGCCGTCGAAACCCTCCGCGGCTAGCGAGCCGGGTCACGTCGCGAGTAGCGTCCGGATCTGGGCCGCCAGCCGGTCTGGTTGTTCGCTGAGTTTGCGGTGGGTGACGCGGATCGTGCGGTAGCCGGCGAGCAGGTGGTCAGTGTCACGGTCCCGATCCTCCTCGAAGGCGGCCCGGTGGCCGTGGAATTCCCAGCTGTCGAGCTCGACGATGAGGCGAGCAGCGGGCCAGAGCGCATCGACGACGTCCTCGCCGACGAGCACGTTGAACTGGGGAGGGGGAAGCCGCCGCGCGATCACGAACTCCGCAAAGCGGTCCTCGAGCGGCGACGCGGTGTCCTCAAGGTACCGCTGCTCGGCGAGGAGCAGCGGCCGGATCTGAGTGCGTGCCCGGCGTCCCCGCCCCCGCTCGTAGACGGCGACCACCTCGGGCACGCGGAGTAGTTTCAGCCGGTCGGCTTCGTCCCAAGCGTCTTTCAGTTCGTACGGCCGCGAGCGTTCGGCGAGGTCGAAAAGCGTTCGCGCGACGGTCGAGACCGAAATCCCGGAACGCACCGTCACTTCGACCGGGTCGAACTGGCACCGATGTACTTGGATCCCTTTCCGCCCCGGCCGGACCTGCTTCCCTCGCGGCGCGGTGACGTCGACCTTCGGTCGGTCCCCGCGCAATCCCCACAGGGCTGCTGCGCTTTGGTGGCTCAGAAAGGCATTAGGCCCCATCGCGAGCACGGCGGCGAGCCACTTCCCGTGCCTGGTCAGTGCCAGCGGCCCGAACGCGTAGAGCTCACGATGCACGGAGCGCAGGCGGCCGGCGCCGACCCAGCGTTTGATCGTGCGCGGACCGACTCCGAGGGCGATGAGCTGCGCATGGGTGATCACCCCCTTCTGTAGCCCCACGAGATCGACGATCTCCCGCTCCCGCGACATGTTTCCGACCTGCGGTGCCATATGTGGCCCCTAAGGTCCGAAGGACCCCGTTCTCTCCCCCCGGCGGGGATGGAATTGGCGGAGTTCGCGGGGGAATTGGCGTTGCTAGGGTCGGAGGCATGCCAGACACCATCTCCTTCGCCCGCGGGGCGCCGAGCGCAGACATCCTTCCTCACGAGCAGGTCAAGGAGGCCGCGCAGCGGGCGCTCACTACCGATTGGGAGACGGCGCTTTCCTACGGGGTCGGGATCGGGCATCCCGGACTCTGCGAGTGGATCGCGGAGCGCCACGGAGGTGTCGATCCGGCGCAGGTGATGGTCACGAACGGCTCACTCGAGGCCGGCGCGATGCTCTTCGCTCACCTGGTGAAGCCGGGGACGCGGGTGGCGGTGGAGCAGCCGACGTACGACCGGACGCTGCTGCTGCTGAAGCAGATGGGCGCCGAGCTGGTGCCGATCCCGCTGGAGGCCGACGGCCTCGATGTCGGTGCCCTCGAGGCGGCGGTCGGCGAGGCGCCGATCGAGTTCGTCCACGTCATCCCCAATGCCCACAACCCGGCCGGCTGCACGCTCTCGGTGGAGAAGCGGCGGCGCCTGGTCGAGCTGGCCTCCGAGCACGACTTCTTCATCTTCGAGGACGACCCCTATCGCGAGCTGCCTTTCGAGGGCGAGCCGCTCGAGACGATGCTCTCGATGGATACCGGCGACAAGGTGCTCCACGCGTCCTCGTTCTCGAAGACGGTCAGCCCCGGCGTCCGCGTCGGCTACCTGGTCGGCCCGACGGAGGAGATCGCGAAGCTCGCCAAGCACGCCAACGAGCAGTACATCTCGCCGAACATGCTGGCCGAGTCGATCGTCCTCGAGCTCTGCAGGTCGGGTGTCCTCGACGAGAACATCACCTTCGTCAAAGGCGAGTTGAAGGCACGCTGCGCCGCGCTCGTCGAGGCGCTGCGGGAGAAGATCCCCGAGGCCGTCTTCGTCGTCCCGCAGGGCGGCTACTTCCTCTGGCTCGACCTCGCGCAGGGCACCGACACCAAGGCGCTCCTGGCGGAGGCCAAAGGCGAGGGCGTGTCGTTTGTCGCCGGCCCCGACTTCATGATGAGCGGCGGCGACAACAGCCTGCGGCTGTCCTTCGCACCCGTCCCGGCTGCCGACGCGGCCGAGGGCGTGGCGCGGATCGCCTCGGCGCTGGAGAAACTTCGTGCCGGTACCCCTGCCTGATTGATCCAAACAGGCGGCGTCGGCCGTAGGTTCGGGTACAGAGATGCCCGTGCGACGTGAGAAAGCCGAGCGCCTTGCCGACGAGGAGCTGATGCCGTGGATCGGCCGCAAGGACGCGGAGGCGTTCGAAGTCTTCTACGACCGGCACGGCGGCGCCGCCTACTCGCTCGCCTACCGGATCCTCGGCGAACGAGGCGCGGCCGAAGACTGCGTCCAGGAGGCATTCATCTCGATCTGGCGCAGCGGCGGCAAATTCGACCCGACCCGGGGAAGCGTCCGTTCGTGGACCCTCTCGATCGTCCGTAACCGGGCGATCGACGTGCTCCGCAGTAAGGCCGGCAAAGCGCCGAAGATGACCTTCGACGACGACGAGATCCTCGAGTCCCGGCCGTCCGAGGAGCTGACCGAGGAGGAGGCGATGCGCCACGAGACGGCGAGCGAGGTGCGCGGCGCGCTGTCCCAGCTCCCCGACGAGCAGTCGAAGGTGATCCAACTGGCCTACTTCGGCGGCTTCAGCCAGTCGGAGATAGCGGCGATGCTGAACGTGCCGTTGGGCACGGTGAAGGGACGGATGCGGCTCGGATTGGAGAAGATCCGCGGCGAGTTGGCGGAGGGACTGGCATGAACGTGAACGATCACGAGCAGCGCCTCGAGGAAGTCGCCGCCTACGCGATCGGCGGTCTCGACCCGCAGCAGGTGCCGGACTTCGAGAAGCACCTGGCGGGCTGCAAGCGGTGCCAGGAGGAGCTGCGTTGGCTCGCGCCCGCGGTGGGGGCGCTGCCGGAAGCGGTCGAGCGCCAGGCGCCGTCGCCGGAGCTGAAGCAGCGGCTGATGGCGGAGGTGCGAGCCGATGCCGCCGACGCGGAGCGCCAGGCGCGGACGGACGAGCCACACCAACGCGCCGACGCGCGCGGCGGGTTCGGCGACTGGGTGCGCGGGCTGAACGTCGGCGGCCTGACCTGGAAGCCGCTCGTGGGTCTGGCGCTGGTGATCCTGGTGGTCGCCGGCGGGATCGGTTACGCGGTCGGCAACGGCGGCGGGTCGGGGGGCGCGCACACGACCGAAGTCCCTGTCGCCGCGAACGGGATCGGCGCCAAGGTGGTGACCGAAGACGACCGCGGTGAGCTCCATCTCACCGGGGTCAAGCCGTTGCCGAAGGGCCGCATCCTTGAGGCCTGGGTGGAACGCGAAGGCATCGTCGAACCGGTCCCGGCGCTCTTCGCGCCCGATCAGGCCGGCCGCGCCTCGACCACGATCGAGAACATGAAGGGGGTCACCGCCGTGATGGTGACCCGTGAGCCCGCCGGGGGCTCGAAGAAGCCGACGACGAAGCCGTTCGTCGCGGTCCCGATCGAAACCTGATCCGTACTGGCGGCGATGGGGGAGGATGGGTCCCATGCGGATCCGTCAGCTGACGATCGCGACCGGGGACCTGGGCGGCCAGGCGGCCTTCTATGGCAAGCGGCTTGGCCTGCCGGTAGGCCGGGACGACGACGCGGTCGAGGTGTGCCTGGGCGAGTCGACGATCCGCTTCGAGAGCGCCGACTCGGGCGTCGACGCCCGCTACCACTTCGCGATCAACGTCGCGGGCGACTCGATCCGCGCCGCGGTCGCGTGGTTGGGTCCCCGGGCGGAGCCGCTTCTCTTCGACGGCGATCCGATCCGCGACGACGTCGGCGCCGGGAGCGTCTACTTCCTCGATGCCGCCGGCAACGTGGTCGAGCTGATCGCCGCCTCGCACATAAAGGGCGACGGCGGGGAGTTCGGGCCGGGCTCCCTGATCGAAGTCGCCGAGATCGGCATCGCGGCGACCGATGTCGAGGCGACCTCCGCCGCGGTCCAGGAGGCCTTCGGAGAGCCGGTGTTCTGGTCGGACTCCGAACTCTCCGCGGTCGGCGACCACCACGCGGTCGTGATCGTCGCCCCGATCGGGCGCGGCTGGGTCCCGGTCGACCTCGAGGCGATGCCGCTGCCGACGAAGATCCTCGGGGAGGACGGGCGACGGTTCGTGCTGGAGGTCTGACTTACGCCGGAGCGACGCGCGTGAAAGGCCACACCCCGCGCCCGAACCCCTACCGCCCGTAGCGGTCGCTCGAGAGCACGAGCTGCTCGGGGATCGCGGCGCGCGGGGGCGGCGCCGGATCGGCGCGGACCGAGACCGTCTCGGCGACGCTGTAGGTGACGACGTGGTCACCGTCGTCGGCCTTGATCGTGACGTGATCTTTGTCGGACTCGGAGACCTTGCCGGCGAGGCCGGGGTGGAGGCCGGCGTCCATCAGGTAGTGGAGAAGCTCCTCGGCCTCGTTCTCGAAGCGCAGGACGACGACGTCGGCACCGACCTCGACGTCCGCGAGGAGGGAGCCGCGCTCGCGGATGCCCTCGACGATCGGGTGGCCGTGGGGGCAGGTGGTGGCGTCGCCGATCGCGGCGCGCATGCGCTCCTCGAGGACCGGCGACATCGCGTGCTCGATCCGCTCGGCCTCCTCGTGCACCTCGTCCCACGGGATCTTCAGCACATCGGTGAGGAAGCGCTCGATCATGCGGTGGCGGCGGACGATGTAGGACGCTTTCTCACGACCGCCCTCGGTGAAGGCGAGCGATTTGTCCGGGTTGCGTTCGACGTAGCCGTCTTTGATCAGGCGGCCGACCATTTCGTGGACGGTCGGGGCGGAGAGCTGCATCGCGCGGGCGATGTTGGCACCGGTCATCGGCAGTCCGGCCTCGTCGATCCAGAACATCGACTCGAGGTACTCCTGCTCTGCGACGGTCGCGTCGGCTGCCAACTTACCCTCCTTTTAGGCATCCCTGATCAGGGTTCCCTAATATCTACGGTCTTGACGGCGACCGGACAATCGCTGCGGCGCCACTGGCCACTTTACCTGGGCGGCCTGCTCGTCGCACTGCTTGCGTGGAGCGCGTTCAGCGCCCACGGTGGCACGCCGGAACCGAGCGCCAACGAGCATCTGAGCCACGGCGCGGTCGTGCTCGACAGCGCCCTGCTGGTCTTCCGCGAGGGCCTGGAGACGATCCTCGTCCTCGCCGCAGTCACCGCCAGCATGGTCGGCGCCGCGCAGGTCTACCGCAAGCCGATCGCGCTCGGCGCGGCGGGCGGGCTCCTCGCCAGCGTCGCGACCTGGTTCCTCGCCGCCTGGGTCCTCGGACAACTCGGCGGCGGCGGCCTCGCGGTGCAGGCCGCGACCGGCCTCCTCGCCGTGATCGTCCTGCTCGTGGTCATGAACTGGTTCTTCCACAAGGTGTACTGGACCGGCTGGATCCAGAACCGCAACCGGCAGAAGAAGAAGATCCTCTCCGGCGCCGAGTCAGGCACGGTCGACGGGCGTCGCGCCGCGATGTGGGGGCTGATCCTCCTCGGCGTCACCTCTGTCTATCGAGAGGGATTCGAGGTCGTCCTCTTCCTCCAGAACCTGCGCCTCTCCTACGGCGCCGGGACGGTGCTCGAGGGCGTCGCCCTCGGCCTCTCCCTGACCGCCGTGGTCGGCGTGATCACGTTCCTCGCCCACAAGCACATGCCCTACAAGCGGATGCTGGTCCTGACCGGCGTGATGCTCGGCATCGTCCTGATCGTGATGGTCGGCGAGTCGGTGCAGGAGATGCAGCTGGCTGGTTGGCTGCCCGAAACGACCGTGGCGCTCACGATCCCGGGCTGGATCGGGCTCTGGTTCGCGGTCTTCCCGACCGTGGAGGGGCTGACCGCGCAGGTGTTGGCGGCGGCACTCGTGCTCGGGTCCTACTTCGGGGCGGAGTACTGGCGGATCAAGCGTCCGCGGCGCCAGGCGGCGGTGCGGGAGTCGCGCGAGTCGGCGGCGCCGACGTTCAACCCCGAGGCGCCCCGGATCGGCCCGGAGCCGCGCCCTCAGCGCTCCATCAACGACGTCACGACCGCTTCGTAGAAGCCGTCCCCGTTGGTGCCCTCGGTGACGCTGACGTTGCCGAACTGCGGCAGGTAGGCGCGCAGGCCGGGGTCCTCTGAGGGGCCGTTGGCGACGACGAAGAAGCGCCCGACCGCGGCGGCGACCTCGAGGTCCTCGACCGAGTCCCCAACCGCGATGCAGTTCTCCATGGCGAAGCCGCGAGCGCGCGCGTGGGCGGCCACGGCGGTCGCCTTTGAGACCGTGCGCGGAACCAGGTGGTAGGCATGGGTCTGGCCGTCGACCGTCTTCATCGGCGTGCCGATCGCCCCGTTGTCGAGGAAGCGGAGGTCGTCGTCGCCGTGCTCGCCGAGCAGGGCGTTGGCCTCGTCGACGTCGACCTTGCCGCGGAAGAGGTGGGAGTGCTGGCGCCCGTGATGCCAGGGCGAGTGGTACTCGAGCCGTCCCTGGAAGTGCTCGAAGAGCATGTCGGGGATGCCGCGCCGCTCGATCTGTTCGTAGACCGTGCCCTCGTATTCGTCGGGCTGCAGCTCCCCGGTGAGGAGCGTGACCTCGCCGTCCATGGCGAAGGCGCAGCCCGCCTCGAAGATGTAGGAGCGCTGGCCCATCAGCCGGGCGGCCTCGTGGACCTGGGGCTCACGGCGGCCGCTCATGATCACGACCTCGACCCCGGCGCGGGCGCACGCCTCGAGCGCGCGGGCCTGCGCCATCGAGAAGTTCCCCCCGCGATCGAGAAAGAGGGCGCCTCCCTTCCCGAGGAGGGTCCCGTCCAGGTCGGTGTACACGCAGGCAAGCGACATCGGCCGCTCGCTACCGTAGCGATGGTGGAGTGGCGGCTGCGCGATTTGACTCTGGATCTGGCCCGACCGGTGGGTGCGGGGATCGTCAACGTGACGGTCGACTCGATGTTCGAGGGGGCCCGCAGCGGCACCCCGGAGCAGGCGATCGCCGACGGGATCGGTCTGGTGGGGGCCGGTTTCGACATGCTCGACGTGGGTGCGGTGGCGGCCCGCAGCGGGCCGCCGGTCGGGGTCGAGGACGAGTGCGCTGCGTTGGTCCCGGCGGTGGAAGGGATGGTCGGGGCGGGCGTGCCGATCTCCGCCGACACCTTTCAGGTCGAGACGGCGCGCAGGGCGCTCGAGGCGGGCGCCGTCTGCGTCAACGACATCTCCGGAGGGTGCGACGAGATGTTCGAGCTGGTGGCCGAGACCGGCGCAGGCTATGTCTTGATGCACATCGAGGGGCCGCCGCGGGTGGATCGGCCCTGGCGCGAGTACGACGACGTCGTCTCCTACATGGTCGAGTGGTTCGAGCGGAGGGTGGAGCGGATGCGGAAGCTGGGTGTGCGCGAGGGGCAGATCGCGATCGACCCCGGCCTTGACTTCGACCTCTCGCCCGACCAAGACCTCGAGATCATGCGGCGCCTCGCCGAGCTGAAGGCCCTCGGGCTGCCGCTGTACGTGTCGCTGTCGCGCAAGGACTTCATCGGGGCGGTGCTCGCCGGATCCTGGGAGGAGCGTTGGCCGGCGGGCGAGCGCGAGTGGGGGACCGTCGCGGCGACGACCCTCGCGGTGCGCGAGGGCGCCGACATCCTGCGGATCCACGACCGCTCGAGCCTGCAGGCCGTCCGCTTGTCTGGCGAAGTACTGAGGCCGCGAGGCGAGGACGCAGGGAGGCGGACGAGGGGAGCGCACTCCAGTGCGTGACCCGAAGGCGGCCGACCGAGGGCATGGCCTCGCGGCCTCAGGATTCGCCAGATGGGGCGTGGCGATCGCGCCGGCGCGGCGCGACGGGCGGATCGTCGCCGAAGCTGCCGAACCGGACCGCTCGGCGAAGCCGGTCGCGCTACCCACCGACCTCGCCCCGGACCTGGTGAAGCGCCTGCGCGCGGCCGGGATCGAGTCGCTCTACTCGCACCAGCTGCGCGCCTGGGAGACCGCTCCCGACTCGAACCTGATCGTCACTTCGGGCACCGCATCGGGCAAGAGCCTCGCCTTCAACCTGCCGGTGCTCGACGCGATCGCGCGCCGGCCGAAGGCGCGGGCGCTCTACCTCTACCCGACCAAGGCCCTGGCCCAGGACCAGGCGCGCAAGCTCGCCCAGCTGCGCCCGCCCGGTCTGCGCGAGGCGATCTATGACGGCGACACGCCGAAGGAGGAGCGCCCGGCGATCCGCCGCAAATCGAACCTGATCCTCACCAACCCCGACATGCTGCACATCGGGATCCTCCCCAGCCACCGAAAATGGGGCGATTTCCTGGCGAACCTCGAGTTCGTCGTGGTCGACGAGGCGCATACCTACCGCGGCGTCTTCGGTTCCCATGTCGCCAACGTGCTCCGTCGGCTGCGACGGACGGCGCGCGCCTACGGTGCCGACCCGCGCTTCCTGCTCGCCTCGGCGACGATCGCCAACCCGGAGGAGCTGGCCGAACGGCTGGTCGGTACGGAGTTCGAGTTGATCGACGACGACGGCGCGCCCCGGGCCGGCCGCGAGGTGGCGATGTGGAACCCGCCGCTGATCGACAAGGCGACCGGGGCGCGGCGCTCCGCCCTCGCGGAGGCGGCCGACCTGCTCGCCGAGCTCGTCACCCAGGGCGTGCGGACGATCTGCTTCCTCAAATCGCGGCGGGGGATCGAGCTGATCCAGCGCTTCGCCCGCGAAAACCTGGAGCGCCGCGGGAAGAAGGAGCTGGCCGCGCGGATCGCGCCCTACCGCGGCGGCTACACGCCCCAGCAGCGGCGGGAGATCGAGGACCGGCTCTCGCGCGGGGAGCTGCTCGCGGTCGTCGCGACCGACGCGTTGGAGCTCGGCATCGACGTCGGGGAGCTCGATGCGGCGATCTGCGTCACCTTCCCGGGGACGGTCGCGTCGCTGCGGCAGATGTGGGGACGCGCGGGGCGGCGGCGGCGCGGCCTCGCGGTCTACGTCGCCGGGCAGGACGCGCTCGATCAGTTCTTCTGCCGCCATCCGGAGGAGTTTCTCGGGCGGCCGGTCGAGGGGGCGATCCTCGACCATGGCAACGAGCAGATCGCGATGCGCCACCTGATCGCGGCGGCCTACGAGCTCCCGCTGTCGGAGGCCGACGACGAGTTCTTCGGCGAAGGGTGGCGGGAGCGGGCGCAGAAGCTGCTGGAGGCGGGGGAGCTGCGGAAGGCACGCGGGCGGCTGGCGCCGGGGCACAACGAGTTCGTCGCCTCGCGGATCCCGCTGCGCTCGGCCTCGGCCGAGTCGGTGGCGGTGATCGAGCGCGGGTCGGGGGAGATGCTCGGGCTGGTCGAGGCGGAGCGGGCATTCACCACGATCCATCCCGGCGCGATCTACCTGCACCTCGGGCGCTCCTACGAAGTGGAGCAGCTCGACGTCCGCGAACGGCGGGCACTGGTCTCCGCCTTCGACGGCGACTGGTACACGCGGCCGAAAAAAGAGACCGAGATCTACATCGAGCGCGTCCACGAGCAGCGCGAGGTCGCCGGTGTGCAGTTGAACTTCGGCGAGGTGTCGGTGACCGAGCAGGTGATCGCCTTCCAGCGTGTCTCGATCTCCGACAACGAACCGATCGACATCGTGGCGCTGGAGCTGCCCGAGCAGAGCTTCGTCACCCAGGCGCTCTGGTACGTCCTGCCCGACGGCAACTTCGGCACGCTGCCGCCCGACGTCCTGCTCGGCGCGCTCCACGCGACCGAGCACGGGCAGATCGCGGTGCTGCCGCTGATCGCGATGTGCGACCGCTGGGACATCGGCGGGCTCTCCACCAACGTCCACTTCCAGACCGGGCGCTCGACGATCTTCATCTACGACGGCCACCCGGGCGGGGTCGGGATCACCAAACGGGGTTACGAGGAGTTCGAGCGGTTGCTGGGGGACGCCGAGCGGCTGATCGCGGAGTGTCCTTGTGAGAGTGGGTGTCCAAGTTGTGTGCAGAGTCCGAAGTGCGGGAATCTGAATGAACCGCTGCATAAGGCGGGGGCGCTGGAGCTGATGGGGCAGATGCAGGCGGCTCGTACCGACGTCAGGCGCGCGGCTTGAGAAGGCAGGTCGCGGTCATCGGGGCGGGGGGAGCCGAGGAAGGGTCCGCGGCTTGGCGGCTGGCTGAGGAGGTCGGAATGCGGCTAGCCGAAGCCGGGGCGACGGTCGTCTGCGGCGGTGGCAACGGGGTAATGGCGGCCGTCTCGCGCGGCGCCGCTTCGGCCGGCGGAGAGGTCATCGGGGTGTTGCCGGGCAGCGAGTTGGACGGCGGCAATCCGGATCTCACGCACGTCGTCGCGACCGGGATCGGGCATGCGCGGAACTTGGCGGTGGTGGGGTCGGGGGAGGTCGTGATCGCGATCGGAGGCGAGTGGGGGACGCTGTCTGAGATCGGGCATGCGCGGGCGATCGGGCGGACCGTGGTCGCGCTGCGTAGTTGGGCGCTGGTCGGCCGCGATCGGATGGAGGGCGCGCCGGGCGTGATCCCGGCAGAGACGCCGGAGGAGGCGGTCGCCGCCGCCCTCGCCGAGCTTCAGTAGCCCTCGGGAAAGAGGCGGGCCATGATCACCGAGAAGTGAAGCTTGCCGTCCCGGTGGCGGATGGTCCTGGCGCGGTCGTGGGCCTCGACCTGACCCCGGCGATGGTCGAGAAGGCGCCTGCCGAAGCGGCTTCGGCCGGGTCGAGAACGTCAGCCTCGAGGTCGGTGACGCGACCGCTCTCTCCTCCCCGACGCAACCTTCGACGGCGCGATCACTCTCTGCACCGCCGGCGGGTGCCGTAGTCGGTCACGGCCAGAGTTCGCGCAGGGTGAGCACGGCGAAGGCGCTCGACCAGAGCAGCGGCGTGGTGGAGGTCGGGATGCCGGTGTGGACGCCGACCCGCTCGGGGAGGTCTCCGGCGGGCGTCGCGGCCCGGCGAAGGTCCCCGAGCAGCGAGAGCGCTGCCTTGCGATCCCCGAGCCCCGCGAGCGCCCAGGCGCTCCATGCCGTCGGAGCGGTCCACGGATCGTCACCGCCTTCCCACCCTTCCCCGGGAGTGATGCCGTAGGGCGTGCCATGGGAGACAAGCGACAGCAGCGTCCGTTTCGCGGCGGGATAAAGGCCATGAAGCCGGAACGGCCGCACCGCCCACCCCGCGGCCGAATCGAGTCCCGACCCCGGATCCCCCTCCACCCGCACGAGCCCCCCATGTTGACGGGCCGAAAACCCGACAGATAGTCGGGTTTTCGGCCCGTCAACATGGGGGGCCGCGGCGGCCAGGGCGTTGCCGAGGTAGTTGCCGGGGGACGACTCTTGGTAGTCGGCGCGGTCCTGCCAGCGGTACGGACCCTGGGGCGGCTTGATGCCGGTGGCGCGGGCGGCGGCGGTGACCCAGCCGAAGGCATCGCCCTGCGCGCCCCGACCGGGGACCGGGGCGCCGGATTCGGTGAAACGGGCCGCCGTGTCGAGGTCGAGGCCGGTGAGGAACATCGCCACCTGGCGTGCTTCGGCGCCGTGCCCGGAGGCCTCGAGCGCGAACGCCGCGGTCGCCGCGTCGCGGGGCCAGACGTACGCCCAGCCGTCCCGCGCCCCCGCCGCGACGGCGCCGGTCGACCGCGAGGTCAGCGCGTGGATCGTCAGCAGGGAGCGTTCGTACATCGACCGCGCCCAGGCGGGAGCGCCCGCACCGAGGGGGCGCGAGCGAGCCAGCCAGCGGCGGGTATCCGCCACGGCGGCGGCGGTCCGCGGTCGGTCGGGACCGCAGACGAGCTCGAGGCGCGCCGCTCGGCGCTCGCGCACGCACCGGATCCCGGTGAGATGGACGTCGAGCGAGAGGCTCGCCGGCGGTCGCGACTCGACGGCGACGGCGAGCGATCGTCCCTCGGCCACCACCGTCATCACCACCTGCCGCTCCCCGAACCGCGCCACGGTCCGCACCACGTTCGTCCCTGGCAGGTAGCGCTGCGACACCTTGTCGGCTTCCCACATCGCCTTGCCGTCGACCCTCGGCACGATCCCCGTGCCTTCCGGCACCGTCCCCGCGGCCTGGCGATCGGAGGGGTTGTCGATCAGCGCCGCGCCCGCCGGGCCCGGTCGTAGGTCGACCACGTCCCCGTAGGCGTCGACCGCGACGGTCAGTCCGCCGTCCCCGCTGACCGCGGTGCCGAGGAATGGCGGCGGCAGGTTAGGCAGAGCGTGAGGGGTGCGCGGGCCGGAGTCCGAACCGCCGGAGATGAGCAGCACTCCGGATGCCAGGACGACGGCACAGAGGACGGACGTTCGGGCCGATCGCATGCCCGAATGGAATCAGTGAGCGGTTTCCGGCGACTTGCTCTCGGCAGGCGCATCACCAGAAGCCCGCTGCACCAGGAGAACGGTGCCCACCGGTGGGTGAAATTGCCTATGGAAAGAACGAAGTGAGCTTTAGCCTGCGATGCAGACAAAACATCTCGATACCGAATTGGAACCGGACTGCGCCGGGCCGGTGGGGAGGGACCTGCATGCAGCAAAGAAGAGGGCCATCGGGGAGGGTCACAGACGAATCGGGTGGGGCGAAATCGCTATTCCCGCAATTGGCGGCACGTCCTAATGCGTCCGCCATAGCGGTGGCCGCCCATCAGCGCGCCCGTCTACACGCCGCCATGATCGAGCTCTGCGCCGTGCATGGCTACGCGGCGACGACGGCGCGCGAGCTCGCGTCGCTTGCGGGGGTCTCCACGAAGACCATCTACGAGCGATTCGGCAGCAAGGAAGAATGCTTCCTGGCGACGTACGACCTCGCCGTCCAGCAGGCGGTCGGTCGCATCACCGCCGCCTACCGTGGCGGTCCCCACGGAGCCGATGCCGGGACGACGGGCATACGCCGCGCCTGCGACGCGTTCTCGGCGGAGCTTGTCGATCACTCGGCGGCATCGCGACTCGCCCTGATCGAGATCCTCGCCGCGGGCCCCGCGGCCCTGCCGCGGATCGAGCGGACGGAAGCTCTGTTCGCGACGATGATCTGGAGCAGCTTCGCCCGGGCCGGAGAAGGCCGCGAGATTCCCGCGGGGATCTGCCGGGCGTTGGTCGGCGGCATCTGGTTCGTGACGCGAGCCCGACTCGCCGAACCAACGCGTCCGGGGGTCGTCGACGATGGCGCGGTCCTCGGGAGATGGCTGGAGGCCTATCGCCTGTCCGCGGGATCGAGGCTCCCTCGTGCGGCCGATCTCGTCCCGGTGGCGAAGGTCCGTCGGCACCCGATCGGTTCGGCCGGCTCACCCCGGCTACGGATGCTGCGGGCAGCGGCGGAATTGGTCGGTCGTGACGGCTACCGCACCATCTCGCCGGTCAGCGTGGCCGAGTGCGCCGGTCTGCCTATGGGTGTCTTCAACTCGGAGTTCCGGGACGCCGAGGCATGTTTTCTGGCGATGCTCGAGTGGCTCAGCGCCGACGCGCTCGCTGAGGCTCTGCGGGAAGCAGAGGGCGCTCCGTCCTGGGGCGCAAGCGTGTACCGCGCCGTGCGTAGCGTCTTTCGTCGGATCGCCGTCGACCAGGCGCTCGGCCAGGCAGCCTTCGTCGACGTTCTCACACTCGGACCACCGGTCTATCAACGGCGGGCCGAGATCATGCGGGGCTTTGCACACAGCCTTGCGGAACGGGCCCCCGCGGTCGGAAAGCCGCGTCCACTCGCCTTCGAAGCGATGGTGGGGTCGGTCTGGAGCATCGCCCGCCGGCATGTCGTCTCCGGCAGCCGGCATCTCTTGCCGGGCTCTGCACCGACGGGGACGTTCCTGCTCACCGCCCCGATCATCGGCGCAGAGGAGGCAATGGCGGTGATCGCCGCGGAGCAGTAGGGCGAGGGCGGAAAGGAACCTTTCCTTAGAGAAACATTAGTGATATAAAAATTTTCAATCGGTTGATCGACGGCGTGCTGGGGAGGACGCGAGATGACGAGCAGGCTCAGCGCACCTTCGGTCCGATGAGTGCGACCGCAGCCCTGAGGGAGCCGCCGATCGGTTCGGCGCGCCGGGGTCTGGAGCTGCTTTCGCACGACCTGAATCGCGACATCCTTGAGGAGCTGATCCAGGCGGGCCCTCTTACCCGCAGCGCGCTGGCCGCTCGGCTCCATGCGTCCGCGACCAAGCTCCACGAATGCCTCCAGCGCCTGCAGGACGCGGAGGTGGTGGCCGCATGTCGGAGGGCCAGGGCTGCCGAGTACTCGGCGACCGTGGCGGGCAGGGAATTGGACGAGACCGCCGCGAGCGTCCCGCGGTGGTCCCGAACCCATCCGGGCAGCCCGCTGACCGCCTCGGTCGGCTGGCGGGCATTCGCCGACTTCGGCGAGTTCTGGCGGGTCGGGCTGGTCGAATGGCTCGTGCGCGGCGCTCCGACCGATGAGGGTGTCCTGGACGGGATCGGCGGCTTCGGGGCGGCACGGCTCCGAGGCCTACTCGACGCGATGAGCGAGGCGGGGATGGTGGCGCGACGAAAGGGCCCGGACGGTAGCGATCATCACCACCTCAGTGCCTGGGGTGTGAGGGCGGTCGCGATCCTCGCCGGGATCGCCCGCTGGGAGGCCCGCAACGAGCCGCCCGGCTACACGAAGATCGAGGTCGCCGACGCGATGGTGGGCCTGCTCGCGAGCCTGTCGTTGGTCCGCCTGGCGGACGAGGCGGAAGGCATCGTCACCTGTACGGCCCATGCGGCCGACGACGGCGCCGAACCGCGATCGGGCACGGTCTGGGCACGGGTGCACGCCGGTCGCGTCGTCGCCACCGGTGAGGGCGTTCCGCCCCGACCGCCCTCGGGATGGGTGAGCGGGACGTTCGACGCCTGGTTGTCAGCCGCCTTGGACGGCCGGCGCCGCGGTCTGCGTCGCAGCGGGAGCTCGGCGGGCGGGATCGAGCTCGTGGACGCCGTGGTCGAGGACATGCACCGACGGCTGATGCTCTGACACTCGGCTCAGCTGTCGAATCTCGAACGCTCGGCTCTCTGTTTTTGCCGCATCTGCAGGGATTTCCCGCCAGCAAGCCGGCGCTCTTCCGCGCGCAGGGTTTGATCGAGACCTTTACAGCGGTCAGGCGACACTGGTACGCCTTCGTCTGACCTGGTCTTCGCTCGGTTCGACCGAGTTGCGAGAGCGCCGGAAGGCAAGGCACCGGAGCGCCCGTCCACGAAGACAGAAGCGCTCCGACACCCGAACAAGGGCGGAGCGACTCTCGCCGCGCCGCCGTCGAAAAGTGAGGCTAGAAAGTGATTACGAGAAAGTCAATCGGGGCTCTGGCCCTGGTCGCGGCGTTGGGGGCGATGGCCTTGATGGCACCGTTGGCGTCGGCGACGAGGGTGACCCCGGCGGGTACCGCGATCAAAGCGACGCTGGCGGCGAACGCGGAAGGCAGGGTCGCGGCCGTGTTCATCCCGACCAACGCGTTCGCGACCACGTCGATCCAGTGCCTGAAATCGGAAACCACGGCGACGACGCCCACGCAAGTGGCGGGCAGCGAAAACAACACCAATCGCACCGGCACCGGCACCTTCTCGACCGGGCCCGGCGGCGTATTCATGGATCTGAGCACCCCGACGTTCACTGAATGTGGGGTCTATGTTCGGAGTGGCAGCAACTGGGTCAAAGCCAAAGAAGCAGAAACGAAAACCAACTCGACCAACGGGAAATGGACGCTTTCGGTCGATGCCCTGACGTCGACCGCTCTCGCGGGTTCGATCGGAGTTCCGTCCAACGGGGCGAAAATATTCATCCCCACCGAAGCGGCCCCTGAATGCACGATCACCGTCTCGAACGAACGTGCTTCGGCAGTCATGGGACGTTGGACCAACGGCACGAACTCGACCACCGCACCGTCGACGCTCAAGGTCGACAGCCAGCTGAGCTTCGCTCAGGCGGGTGCCGGTTGCGTGGCGTCGGCGAGCCCCGCTCAGTTCGAGGCGACCTACGCGGTCCGCACCAATCCCGAAGGCGCGACCGCGGTCAAAGTCGAAGAATAGGAGGACGGATCCGAGGAACCGGTCGGGGCCCTTGTGGGCCCCGACCGTCCGTCGATCGCCCCGAGATGACCGAAACCATCCAACGTGGTTCGGCGCGGCTTCTGTGCGTCTGGGTCGTGGTTCTTCTCGCGCTCGTCGGCGGCTGCGGAGCGTCCGGCAGGCCGGTGGACCTGCACCAAACGGGGCGCGCCGCGGCCGCGCCGATCGAATGGGCGTTTCCACCGCGTCCGATCGGCGGGCTGCGCCAGCGGGTCGTCGGTCGCGGTGCCGGCGCGGCGGTCCTGCTCTGGGACGCCACTCGTCGGCGCCCGCCGCGGGAAGTTGTCGTGTTCCTGCACGGCTACGAACTACTGCCGCCTTGGACCTACGGATACTGGCTTCGCCACTTGGCAGCGGCCGGCAACGCGATCGTCTACCCCGTCTACCAGGATCCGGCTACGCCGCCCGGGCGCTTTCGCGCCGGCGCGCTACGGGGCATCGCCGCGGGGTTACGGGCTGTACGCGCCTCGCCGAGCAGTGTCGTCGCCGTCGGCGTCAGTACCGGCGGCGCCCTGGCCTTCGATTACGCGGCGGTCGCGAGCGCCGCCGACGTGCCGGCACCGAGAGCGGTGGCCGCCGTCTATCCCGCCCGCAATCCGCCGGGCGGCGAAGTTCCCCCGGCACGCCTGGGAGACATCTCCTCCCGCACGCGCCTCCTCGTCATCGGCGGGCCCGGCGACCCAATTCCGGAGGCGGAAGCCCAGGCCCGCGGACTGCTGACCGCGGCCGACCAGGTGCCGCCTCATCTCCGCAGCCTCAGGCGACCTACGGCCGCCGGCCGGTACAGCCCTCAGGAAGACGACCGGCGAGCCCGCCTCTTCTTCTGGCGGCCGGTCGACGGGCTGATCGCGGCGGCCCGCGCGGCCGGGCATTGAACCGGAAAACGCGCCTTGTCCCCGCCGCCACCCTCGCCCTAGCGTTGCCCTACGCCTCGCGCCTCGGTTCGCCGCGAGTGCCTGTCAGGGAACGGATAGGGGGAGGGTTTGATGCTCAGTCGAGGGACCGGGCGCGTCGGCGACGACGCACTCAGCAGACGGTGGATCGTTCGCGCGTCGCTCGCGACCGGTGCCCTGTTCGTTCTGCTCCTGTTCGGGGCACCGCTCGCTCGGGCGACCACGATCTACGCACCCGTCGGCTCCGTCGGCCCGGCGGACGCGGGTCCCGGCCAGTTCGTGAACCCGCAGCGTGTCGCGGTCGATCCGGTCACCGGCGACGTCTTCGTCGCCGACTCAGGTAACGACCGGATCCAGGTGTTCCGGCCCGCGGCGGCGCCGGGATCGTGCGCCGAAGCCTGCGCCACCTACCTGACCTCGTTCGGCTCGACGGCACTCACCGACGAACCGATCGGCGTGGCGGTGGATCCCGAAACCGGCGACGTCTACGTGTCGGCTGCCGGGACGACGAACGCGATCGTGAAGTTCCGTCCCGACGTACGCGGCGATCCGACCTCCTACAGTCAGGTCTCGGCAGCCGAATTCACCAGCCCATCGCAGGGCTCGGGACCCGGCGAGGTCGGCAGCTTCGGCCGGCTCAGCGGGTTCGGCGTCGGCATGGGAGCGGTGGCCGTCGATCCGGCCGCGCCCCACGACCTCCTGGTCGCCGATCCGGGCAACCGCAGGGTCGAGCGCTTCGGTCCCGAAGGCGCGTTCATCGGATCGTTCGACGGAGTTGAAACCACCGGCGGCGGCTCGAGCGGCGAACCCGCGGCTCTCTTCGCCAAGCCGGTCGACCTGGCGGTCGACGCGACCGGGGATGTCTATGTCGCCGATCTCGACGAAGCGGCCAACGCGGGCGAAGGGGCGCTGCGCTTCATGCGCTTCGACGCCGAAGGCGTCTTCAAGGCGACCTTGGCACCGCCGCGCGAGTCCAACCCGAACCTGAGCGCCGCCGTGGTCGGGGTCGAAAGCGGGACCGCCGAAGCTTTCCTCGGCAGCTTCTTCATCTTCTCCCCGAGCGAGGTCCACCGCTTCGGCAGCGACGATCAAGAGATCGACCATTTTCGCTGTATTGCTTCGGCCTGCGAAAGTCCCCTCTTCGGCATCGCTGCCGCTCCCGCCTCAAGTTCTCTGTCCAGGCGTCTGTACGTGGTGGCCGCCGATGGCTTCTTCGGCGGGACGCCGACGGTGCAGGTCTTCGAAGCGGTCGAACTTCCCGGTGTCTCGATCGCCGCACCAGGCGAGGTCTCCGCGGGCGCCGCGACCTTTCACGGATCGGTCGACCCGAACGGCTCCGACGCTCGCTGGCGATTCGAATATCGAGCCACCGGGTCCGCCGCCTGGACGAGGCTGCCCGCGCCCGACGGTGACGCCGGCTCCGGCACGGACCCCGTCGACATCGAAGCGACCACGACCGGCCTCGAACCGAACACCACCTACGAAGTGCGCCTGGTGGCCTCGAAGGGGGAAGGCGATGTCACCTCGCAGGTCCTCACCTTCACGACCTTGGCGCAGCCAGCCGCGCCCGCGACCGGTGGGTCCTTCTCGGTCACCGACACCTCGGCGACCCTGAGCGGGACCGTCGCCCCTCGCAACTCGCCGATGGTCGACTGTCACTTCGAAGTCGGTACGACGATTGCCTACGGACGCAGCGTCTCCTGCTCAGCCGGCGACGATGCGCTGGATGATCGGGACGAGGTCCAGCGGGTCGTCGTCGGGGCCGATGCGATCTCCTTCCTGATCCGTTTCGGCGGTGCCTCTACGCCCCCGATGGCCTATGGGGAACCAGCCGGCGCGGTGGAGGCGGCGCTGGATCAGCTCCCGACCATCGGTGGTGTCGGTGGCTCGGTCAGCGTGACCGGCGGTCCACAAGCAAGCGCCCCCGACGCCCCGTATGTCGTCGCCTTCGAAGGCACCCTTGGTCACCGGGACGTCGAACAGCTCGACGTGTCGACGAGCGGCGCGGGCGGGCTGCCAAGCGCAATCGCCGTCGAAACGATCCATCCCGGTGGCGACCTTGCCCCGGTCGCGGCAGACGTTCCGGATTTGCAGCCGGGAACCACCTACCACTTCCGTCTCGTCGCCGACAACGGGGTTGAAGGGTGGCAATCGGGTGCCGACCGCACCTTCACGACCCGTGCGGCCGCCGAAACGGTCCATCCACCACGGCACTATGAGTTGGTCAGCGCCGCCGACACGAATGGGATCGAAGCCACGCCCGATGCCGCCGCGGTCGACGGGGAAGCCTATGCCTACAGCACTTTCCTGCCGACGCCGCCCGATGCTGTCAGCGGTAAGCAGTCGGTCTACGTCGCGAGGCGCAATCCCGACGGAACCTGGACGCAACGTGCCGCCGACCTGCCGACGCCGCCACAGTCCGGTGTCCACGACGTGGCGACGTCAAGTGAATTCTTCAGCGACGACCTTTCCAGCGTCGCGATCACCGGGGGCAACGAATTCGACCCGGATGATCGGAACGGTTCCCCCGACACCTACCTGAAGCAGATCTCGAGCGGCAAGGTCACCTGGCTCTCGCGCAATCCATCGCTCGCCGGGCCCCAGACGAACCCTGGCGCGGCCTTTCCTTCCTACATCTCAGCTGACGGCCGAACCGTGATCTTCAGCTCGGATCGGAGCCTGCTGCCTGTGGACGACTCCGATGCATCCACGCGTGAGCTCTACCAGTGGCGAGAAGGGGTCCTCAGCCTGGTCAGCCTCGTGCCGACGGAAGGCGATACCTGTGGCGGATCGGCCGCGCCGTGCATCGGTGAGAGCGCGGAATCGAGTCTGGGTTCGGCCGCCGACGAGATGGGGGGAACGAGCTACGGAGCGGTCTCCCAGGATGGCGCCCGGATCGTCTTCGAGGCGGGCGCGGGAGGGCGGCGCCTCTTCGTTCGCCTCGACGGCGAACGAACGGTGGCGGCCGACGCAAGCGCTCCCGGCGCGCCCGCGCTTGCCGCCGGTCCTCTCGAAGTCAACTTCTCTGGGGCCGATTCGGAAGTTCGGCACGTCTTCTTCACGAGCTCCTCGCCGCTCACACCTGACTCGAGCGCCCCGGATCTACCGCGGGAATTCGGCGGCGTCTCTCACCAGGACCTTTACGACTTCGACGTCGAAGCCGGCACCCTGCGCGATCTCACACCCTTCGGGGGAGGCGCGGGCGTCGAAAGGGTCTACGCCGTCTCCGGCGACGGTCGCAGGATCTACTTCACCGCGCGCGGGCAGCTCGTCGGACGCGACGGAGTGCCCGGCGGCCCCAATCTCTACCTCGCCGAAGTCGATGGGACGAACGTCCGTCTCAGATTTGTCGCAACCATCGACAGGCTCGAGGACACCGCCGTCGGCGGTCTCGACACGAAGCAGGCCTTCCGTGAGACCGCCGCGAATGCCGACGGCTCCGTCCTGGCGTTTCGGGACCGGTTGAACGCCGTGCCGGGCCGGCGAACGGGCGGATTTCCTCAGGTCTTCGTCTACGACGCCGACCGCGACGAACTGAGCTGCCCGTCCTGTCCCGGGGACGGCAGCCCCGCGGGCGGCCCGTCGCAGGTGGCCTTCCACAACATCTTTGCCAACGGGAAGGGATCTCACTTCGCCTCGGTCAGCGAAGGCGGGGCCGTCGTCTTCGAATCCCCGACCGCACTGCTCGGGTCAGACAGCGATGGTGTCGGGGACGTCTACGAATGGCGCGGCGGAACGCTCGCGCTGATCTCGGCCGGCACCGGTGGGCAGCCCTCCGGTCTGGCCGGTGCGGCGGGCGACGGCTCGACCGTGTTCTTCGCTTCCGCCGACCAACTCGTGCCCGCGGCGCAGGCGGGGATCATCCACATCTACGCGGCACGGGTCGGGCCGGCTCCGGAAAGCGAGACACCGCGCCCACCGTGCTCGGGCGAAGACTGCCGGAGCGCCTCCGGCGGTGCGCCGCCGGGCTCCGATTCGGGCACCGCTGCCTTCGGGGGGCCCGGGAACGTCCAGGCCCGACGCTGTCCGCGAGGCCGACGCCTCGTCCACCGAGGGGGAGCCACGCGGTGCGCCCCCAAGCACGGGCACCGCGCGAAGCGCCGGCCACGACGCCACCACGGCAGGAGGAGGGCACGATGATGACGAGATCGGACCGAGGCCGGACGCGAGGCGCGTGGACTCTCGCGGTGGTCGCGCTCGCCGCTCTCGCCCTCGCCCTGCCCGGCTCCGCCCGTGCGGCCTTCGGCGTCGAGGCGGGCAGCTACCTGGCCAAGGCGCACGCGCCGGTCCCCATGCTCACGGTGGCGGGAGGCAATCCCTTGCTCCAACGTCGGATCGACGTCGAAGCGATCAGGGCCGCCGATCCGATCACCCAGGCCGGCGCGCATCCCGACGCGACCGCTTCCTTCGCCTTCAACGTGGACACCGCCGGAGAACCCGAAGGCAACGCCAAGGACGCCTACGTCGAACTCCCGCCCGGTTTCGTCGGCGACCCTCAGGCGGTGCCGGCATGCAGTCGCCAGACCTTTGCCCTGATCGGGTCGTTGTGCCCGTCGGCGTCGCAGGTGGGCGTTGCCACCGTCCACATCATCGGGTCGGGAGAAATTGAAACTTTGCCCCTATACAACCTCGTCGCGACGTTCGGCCAACCTGCCTCGTTCGGCTTCAAGGTGTCCGGCAAGCCCATCTTGCTCGGGCCGCGCCTGCGCAGCGATGGTGATTACGGGCTCACCGTCGAGGCGAGCGACATCTCGGACTTCTATGAACTGGTCGGCTCGACGGTGACGCTCTGGGGCGTCCCGGCCGACCCGGTCCACGACTCCGAACGGTGGAACCCCGCCCTGAGCGCGATCAATGAATTCGGCCAGCCGTTCGCCGGCGATTGGGGCGGCACCTCCGGGGAATCGGCCAGGCCGTTTCTCTCCAACCCCAGCTGGTGCGACTCGGGCCCGCTCGACACCGTGCTGCGGATCGCCTCCTGGCAGGAACCCGGCCGCCGGCTGCCCGAAGACCCGGCCGACCCTGCCTATAACTCGCTCTCCCCGGCGCCGACGGGCTGCGGTGCCCTCCGCTTCGGCGGCACCGGGGCGCCGGTCGGACTCACCATGCAGCCGGCTGTCCGCACCGCCGACACTCCGTCCGGGTACGAGGCACGGCTGACGCTTCCCTACAACGAAAACCCCAAAGGGCTCGCCAGTCCCACCCTGCGCGACACGACGGTGGTCTTGCCCGAAGGGGTCGTCGCAAACCCCGCCTCGGCCAACGGCCTCGCCGCTTGCACGGCGGGCCAGATCGGGTATCTGGGATCGAACTTTCCGCTGCCGAACCCCGTTCGCTTCAGCGAAGAAGCGGCCCGCTGTCCCGATGCCTCGAAGATCGGCACGGTGACGATCCACACACCGCTGCTGGCGAAGCCGCTCGAGGGCTCGGTGTTCCTCGCGAAGCAGTTCGAAAACCCGTTCGACTCGCTTCTGGCGATCTACCTGGCGGTCGACGACCCCGAAACCGGGATCGCCATCAAGCTTGCCGGCGAGGTCGAGCCGGATCCCCTGAGCGGGCAGTTGACGGCGACCTTCTCGGATAATCCCCAGCTGCCGTTCACCGAACTGGTCCTGAGCTTCTTCGGTGGCCCCGGAGCCTCATTGGCGAACGCACCGACCTGCGGCACGAAGACCACTGCTTCGGTGCTCACTCCTTGGTCGGCTCCGTCCACGCCGGCGGTGAGCACGACGGATTCGTTCCAGGTCGCCGCCGGTCCGAACGGGGCAACGTGCGCGGCGACCGAAGCCGCGCTGCCCGCCAAGGCGAGCTTCGAAGCCGGTGCCGTCGCCCCGATCGCCGGCAGCTACACACCCTTTGTCATCAAGGTCGGCCGGGAAGACGGGACGCAGCGCCTCCGGTCCCTTGACGTGACGCTGCCGGAGGGGATGACCGGTCGCCTGGCCGGGACTCCTTACTGCTCCGACCCGGCGATCGCGCGGGCCGAATCGCGGGTGCGGCCCGGTGAAGGCGCCGCCGAGGTGGCGGATCCGAGCTGCCCTGCCGCATCGCAGGTCGGGACGGTGGCGGTCGCCGCCGGCGCCGGTCCGGTTCCGGTCCGGGTCGAAGGCAGGGCCTACCTCGCCGGCCCTTATAAGGGCGCGCCGTTGAGCCTGGCGGTCATCGTGCCGGCGATCGCCGGGCCGTTCGACCTTGGCACGGTCGTCGTCCGCACCCCGCTGCACGTGGACGAAGAAACCGCCCGGATCGCTGCGAACAGCGATCCCTTCCCGACGATCCTCCACGGGATTCCGCTGGATGTCCGCTCGATCGCGATCGAACTCGACAAGCCCGAATTCACCTACACCCCGTCGTCCTGTGAAGCCGCCTCCGTGGACGGTACGGCCACCACCGCGAGCGGCGCGGGGATTCCGCTTCGAAGCCGTTTCCAGGTGGGGGGCTGCAGTGGCCTCCGATTCGATCCGCGGGTGCTCATGCGGGTGTCGGGCCCCACTCGGAGGGCAGGCTATCCCCGTCTTCAGGTCACGGTGGAGGGCAAGCAGGGAGAAGCCGATATCTCCCGTGCCTCGGTCATCCTGCCGCGCAGTGAGTTCCTCGCGCAGGAGCACATCGGCACGGTCTGCACGCGGGTGCAATACCACGAAGGCTCGGTGCCAGGGGAAAAGTGCCCGGCGGCGTCGATCTACGGCCACGCGCGAGTGTCCACGCCGCTGCTCGACGAGCCGTTGGAAGGCCCGGTCGTCCTGCGGAGCAACGGTGGAGAACGTCGCTTGCCCGATCTCGTCGCCTCCCTCCACGGGCAGATCGACATCTCCCTCGTCGGTTACATCGACTCCGTCCACGGCCGCATCAGGACCCGCTTCCAGCACGTGCCGGACGCCCCGATCAGCAAGTTCTCCCTGACGATGAAGGGAGGGGGTAAGTCGCTCCTGCGGAACTCCGCCTCCCTGTGTCGAGGGAAGCATCTGGCCGCAGCCCGGTTCGTCGGCCATAACGGCGCGGAGCGCGAGCTTCGCGTCGGCCTTCAGGCGCGATGCGGGAAGCGAGCCCGGCGAAGCTAGGGCGGACCGAGGCCAAAGCCGATCCAGAGGTACCATGCGCGCTGCGGCTGGGTAGCTCAGTTGGTAGAGCACTCGACTGAAAATCGAGGTGTCGCCGGTTCAAGTCCGGCCCCGGCCACTCTCTCTCACTCGCTAACTCATGGAGGCGTGCAGGCCCGCCGCGACGATTCGGAGGACGACACTGATGCCTGCTCATCTCCGAAACGACGACCACATGCGTCGGATTGTCGCCTGACCGTCCGTGCGTGAGGCACCGGGAAAGACAGGAATCCCCGTTGAATCTCGTGCGGCAGCGTGGAGCCTGGATGGGAGGTAGGCGCGCATCGGGGCGACACCGGCGAGATCTGGTCGAGACACCCGCCCGGGGGGCATCTGACGGGTAGGATGCTCGCCGTCTTGTTGGTAACGGAAGCCGACTGATGGCCACCAGCGAAACCGCACAACCTCAGCTGCTGCTGGTGGAGGACAACCGCGCGCAGGCCCTGATGATGCAGCGGATGCTGGAGGAAGGCGGTCTTGAGGGCGAGGTGGTCCACGTGGGGACGCTCGCGGCCGCCAAGGAGCATCTCGCCACCTCCCGGGTCTCGTGCGTCCTCCTCGACCTGACCTTGCCCGACGCCGCCCGCCTGGACGGTCTGGCCGAGATCAGGAACGTGGCCCCCGAGGCCCCGGTCGTGGTGGTCACCGCCGACAACGATGCCGGCAGAGGGATCAAGGCGGTCCAGTCTGGGGCCCAGGACTATCTGATGAAGGGTCAGATGGACAGCGCTCAGCTCTCCCGGGCCATCCACTTTGCGATCGAGCGGGCGCACTCCGAGCAGCAACTCGCCCGGCGGGCTCTGCACGATGCGCTCACCGGCCTTCCGAACCGGGTCCTCTTCCTCGACCGGCTCACCTACGCATTGGCCCGGAGTGAGCGGCAGGGATCCTCGACCGGGATCTTCTTCCTCGACCTCGACGGCTTCAAGGGGGTGAACGACCGGCTCGGCCATCTGGCGGGCGACGAACTGCTGAGGGCTATCGCCGGGCGCCTCCTCGCGGAGGTGCGTCCTGGTGACACCGTGAGCCGGTTTGGGGGCGACGAGTTCACCGTGCTCGTGCCCGAGGTGACGGGGGCGGAGGAGGCCCGCTCGCTCGCCGAACGACTGACGGAGGCGGTGCGGACGGCGGTGACGGTCGCCGGGGAGGAGATCTCGCTGACGCCGAGCATCGGGTGTGTGCTCGGCGAGAGCAGGGATCGGCCGGAGGAGCTTCTGGATCGCGCCGACCGGGCGATGTACGCGGCGAAGCGGCATCCGGATACGAACTACGAGCTGTCCCCTCAGGGCTAGCTCGGATCTCCGTCCGCTCGAGCGGCACCGGCGGCGGAAACGTCGGGGTTCGCATCTAGGATGCCTCGCTCGTGGACACGCGACTTCACGGCCCCGCCAAGCGGATAGCCATCGCGATAACCGCGCTGGTCGTCCTTGTCGCGCTTGCGGTCGGGATCGCGATCTGGCGCTACGGGGTCGCCGAAGACGCACACAAGGAAGCGCTCACCGTCGCGCAGGCCCAGTTCTACGCCCAGCAGGTCCGCACCACCATCACCGACGAGGGCGGGACCGCCGACGCCTACGGCGGCGACGGGGACCCGGCCGACCTCTCTGCCCTCTCCGCGATCAAGGCCGAATTCCGCCAGGCGCTCGAATCGCTTCACAACAGCGGCGGCCTTGACGCCGGTGACTCGACCATCGTCGAACAGATCGAAGCCCGGCAAGGTCAGCTCGAAAAAACCTTCCATGACAAGGTGAAACCCGTCGCCGGCACGCCGAACTTCGACGAAGGAGTGAAGCCCTACGAGGCCCAGGTCGAAACGCTTGAGAACCAGATCGACGCGTTCGACCGCAGCCTCGCGGCCCGCGCCCAAGACGCCTCGACGCACGCCGATTCGACCGCCTCGGCGGCGCGGACGGTGGCGATCATCGCGGGGCTGCTGGCGATCCTCCTGGCGGTGGGCCTCGGGATCTATGTCGTACGGCTGGTCGATCGGCTGGTCGATCGCATCAGCGCCGCGGCGTCGATGCTGGCGCCGATGGCCCGGGAGATGGAGGCTGCCATCGCGGAGACCGCCACCGCCACCAGCGAGCAGTCCTCCGCCGTGGCCGAGGCGGCGGCGACCGCCGAAGAGCTGACCGCGACCGCGACCTCGATCGCCGACAACGCCAAGGCCGGCTCCGCCGCCGCCGAGCAGACCGGCGAGCTGAT
>JAFDWG010000031.1 GCA_018268605.1 Actinomycetota bacterium
TAGCGCTCCTCTGCACCTCGGGGACGGCGCTCGCCAACTACCACCCGGCGGTCGCCGAGGCCGATGAGTCGGCGCTGCCGCTGATCGTCCTCAGCGCCGACCGCCCGCCGGAGCTGCGCGGCACCGGCGCCGGCCAGGTGATCGACCAGATCAAGACCTTCGGCGAGACCGTGCGCTGGTTCTGCGAAGTCGGGACGCACGACGCCGACGACCCGGGCCTCCTCCACCTGCGCTCGGTGGCGGCGCGGGCGCTGGCGCGGGCGCGCGGGGAGATCCGCCCCGGCCCGGTCCACCTCAACTTTCCCTGGCGTGAGCCGCTGGCGCCGATCCCGGTCGAGGGCGCGGTGACGGCGACCGACCCGTTGGCGCTCCACGGCCGCGAAGGCGGACGCCCGCTCACGGCGGTGACGCGCGTCGACCTCGAGCCGACCAGCTTCGTCCTCGACGAGGTCGCCGGCCACATCGGCGACGCGATCGCGGGCGTGATCATCGCGGGACGCCAGACCGACCCCGAGCTGCGCGAGCCCCTCGCCCACCTGGCGCGCGCCGCCGGCTTCCCGATCCTCGCCGAGCCGACCTCGCAGATGCGCCTCGGCCCCCACGACCGCTCCTACGTCGTCACCACCTACGACACGCTGCTCCGCGACGAGCACTGGGCGCGCGGCGTCGTGCCGGAGCTGGTGCTGCGCTTCGGCGACCTGCCGACCTCGAAGCCCCTGCGCCAGTGGCTGGCCGCGAGCGGGGCCGACCAGATCGTCGTCGACCCGACCGGTGGCTGGAACGAGCCGACGGGACGTGCCGCGGCGATCCTGAGGGCAGATCCGACCGAGTGCGCCAGCGGCTGGGCGACGCGGCTCGAAGGCTTGACCGGTGAGCAGCGCCCGACGCCACGAGCGTGGCTCGACGCCGAGGCGGCGGCGTTGACGGCGATCGGGGACTCGGTCGGGACGGAGATGAGCGAGCCCGCCCTGCACCTCGCGCTCGGCCGTGCCCACTCCGACGGCGACCTCGTCTTCACCGCCTCATCGATGCCGATCCGCGACCAGGAGCAGTTCCTGGCCCCGGGTCCTGCCGACGTCCACTTCCTCTGCAACCGCGGCGCCAACGGCATCGACGGCCTCATCTCCTCCGGCATCGGCGCCGCTCACGCGAGCAGCCGCCCGACGACGATCGTCACCGGAGAGCTCGGTTTCCTCCATGACATCGGCGCCCTCGCCGCCCTCCGCGACGTGACCAACCCGGTCCGCATCCTCGTCATCGACAACGGCGGCGGCGGCATCTTCCACTTCCTCCCGCAACGGACCGCCCTGGCTGCGGACGAGTTCGAGGCCCTCTTCGGCACCCCCCGCGCCGTCTCGGTCGAGCGCGCCGCCGCCCTCTTCGACCTCCCCTACCGCCGCCTCGAGTCCCTCGCCGACCTCCCGGCAGCCCTCGCCGCCGGCACCGGCCTGATCGAGGCCCGCACCGATCGCCACAGCAACGTCGCGTCCCACCGCCGCGTCACCAAGAGCGTCCTGGCCGGCCTCAGAGTGTAGGGCCTGGTCCCGGGCCCCACGCTTCGGTGCATGTCGCACAACACCGCGGCGACGCACGCTGAGTTGAGCCGCCGATAGCGCGCCTAACTCAGCGAGCGGCGATCTGGGTCACAGGGCACCGACACTCGGACGGCCGGAGCGGCCGGCACGACTACTCCGCGACCAACGGGAGCATCGCTTGAAGCTTCACCTCGGTCTCGGCGAGCTCGGCCTCGGGGTCGGAGCCGGCGACGATGCCGACGCCGGCGAAAAGGTGGGCGGCGCGGTCGCGGAGGAGGGCGCTGCGGAGGGCGACACAGAATTCGCCGTCCTCGGTGGCGTCCATCCAGCCGACCGGGGCGGCGTACCAGCCGCGGTCCATCTGCTCTAGCTCGACGAGGGCCGGGGCGGCGTCAGGCCAGGGCTCGCCGCCGACGGCGGGGGTCGGGTGGAGCATGCCCGCCAGCTCGATCGCCGAGTGTGGCTCGGCCAGCTGGGCGATGACCGGGGTGGCGAGATGCTGGATGTTGGCGACCTTGACGATCTCCGGCTCGGCACCGGTCTCGACCCAGACGGCGTGCGACCGGAGGCGGCGGACGATGCGCTCGACGACCACGCGGTGCTCGCGGCGGTCCTTGTCGGAGCGCATCAGGCGCTCACCGAGGTGGTCGTCGACGGCAGGGTCGGAGCTGCGGCGGGTGGAGCCCGCGAGGGCCACGGTGGAGACGCCGGCCCCGGAGCGGCGCACCAGGAGCTCGGGGCTGGCGCCGATGAAGGCGGCCTCGGGCGTCCCGGCGCAGAAGCAGAAGCAGGCCGGGAACTGCTCGCGCATGCCGCCGAAGATCGGTGCCGGGTCGTGGGCCGCGGCGGCGCTGACGATGACCTCGCGGGCGAGCACGACCTTCTGCATCTCCCCCGCCGCGATCCGGGCCGTCGCCTTCTCGACCGCCTCTTCGAAGGCCCCCGGCGGCTTGGCGCTGCTGATCCGGGGCCGGGCCGTCGGGTGCGGGTCGAGCAGCGGCAGCGTCGCGTCGGTGCGCAGGCCCGCGAGGCGCGCCGTCAACTCCGCTCCGCGGCGCTCGGCGTCCTCCCCCGGTCCGACGATCGCGTTCACGGTGAGGAAGGACTCGCCGCCGCTGCGGCAGATCGAGACCTCGGGCAGGAAAAGCGAACCGGGCTCGAACGAGCTCCAGGTGGCGCTGCCGCCGCCCTCGGGGTCGAAGGCGAAGCCGCCGAGCCAGACGGGCCCGGCGCCGGCCGGCACTCGCCGCACACCCTCGACGATCGCGTCGCGCCCCGTCTCACCGACGGTCCGGGCGACCTCGGCGAAGCGCCGCGTGCCTCGCCCCGACGCCTCGCGCGCCACTCCCACCCCGGCCACCGCGAACTCGCGGTCGGGCTGCTCCCAGCAGAACCAGCGGTCGCTCGCCAGGCGCGAGGCGAAGATCGTCGCGCAGGGATCGGCGACCTCGACCTCGGCGGTGACGCTGACGAGCGTCCGCCGGCCCTTCCGTATGCCTCGCTCGAGCGCCCCTAGGAGAGCGTCACTCGTGACCACGGGCGATCGCGATCTCGCCGGTGCGGACCATTTCGACCAGCCCGTGGGGGCGGACCATCCGCTCGAAGGCCTCGATCTTGTCGGCCGAGCCGGTGATCTCGATGGTGATGGTGCGACGCGCCACGTCGACGATCTTCGCCCGGAAGATCTCGGCGAACTGGATGATCTCGGCGCGGTTCTCGACCGCGGCGGAGACCTTAAAGAGGGCCATCTCGCGGGCGACCGTCTCCTCCGGCTCCATGTCGCGGATTTTCAGCACGTTGACCAGCTTGTGCAGCTGCTTGGTCACCTGGTCGATCGGGTGGACGGCGCCGTCCAGGGTCAGCGTGATGCGCGAGATGCTCGGGTCGTCGGTCGGGCCGACCGCCAGCGTGTCGATATTGAAGCCACGGCGGGAGAAGAGCCCGGCGACCCGTGCCAGCACGCCCGGCTTGTTCTCCACCTGGATCGAGAGGACATGTTTGCGCCCGCTCAGCTGCCCGGGGACGCGCAGGTCCTCCAATTTGACCAGATCCGGGGTGCCCGCCTCCATCAGCGCACCAACCCCGGGGCCTCGGTCATCTCACGGGCGGCGGTTCCCGGCGCGATCATCGGATAGACGTTCTCCTCCTGGGTGACGCGGACGTCGACCAGCGCCGGGCCGTCGGCCTCGATCGCGGCGCGCATCGTGCTCTCGAGATCGGCCGGATCGTCGACCCGCAGGCCGGTCGCGCCGAAGCCCTCGGCCAGTTTCACCCAGTCCGGGCTGCCGCCCATCTCGACCGCGCTGTAGCGGCGGTCCCAGAAGAGCTGCTGCCACTGACGGACCATGCCCATGTAGCCGTTGTTCATCAGGAAGATCTTCACCGGGACGTTCTCGGTCACGCTGGTCGCGAGCTCCTGGATGTTCATGATCAGGCTGCCGTCGCCGGAGATGCAGGTGACCAGCTGGTCCGGGCAGGCGACCTTGGCGCCGATCGCGGCCGGCAGGCCGAAGCCCATCGTCCCCAGGCCACCCGAGTTGATCCACTTGCGGGGCTGGTCGAAGCCGTAGTACTGCGCCGCCCACATCTGGTGCTGACCGACGTCGGAGGTGACGATCGCTTCGCCGTTGGTGACCTTGTGCAGGGTCTGCACGACCGACTGCGGTTTGATCGATCCGTCGGTCGAGGCGTCGTAGTAGAGCGGGTGGTCGTGCAGCCAGCCGCGAAGCTGGGTCCACCAGGCCTCGAGGCGGCCGGAGTCGGTCTGCAGCGCCCGGTACTCGCGGGTCAGCTTCGGCAGCACCTGCTTGACGTCGCCGACGATCGGGATGTGCGCCCCGACGTTCTTCGAGATCTCCGCCGGATCGATGTCGACGTGGATGATTTTCGCGTGCGGCGCGAACTCGTCCAGCTTGCCGGTGATGCGGTCGTCGAAGCGGGCGCCGATCGCGACGATCAGATCGGCGCGGTCCATCGCCAGGTTGGCCGTGTAGGTGCCGTGCATCCCCAGCATGCCGAGGAAGCGGTCGCTCGAGGCCGGGAAGGCGCCGAGGCCCATCAGCGTCGAGGTGACCGGGAACTGGTCGGAGGCGACCAGCTCGCGCAGCTCCTCCGAGGCATTGCCGCTGATCACGCCGCCGCCGGTGTAGAAGATCGGCCGCCGCGCGTTCGCCAGCGCTTTCGCGGCGATGCGGATCTGTTTGATGTTGCCCTCGGTCGAGGGCTTGTAGCCCGGCAGCTCGACCGGCTCGGTGCGCGGCGTGTACTCGATGTCGGTGCTGAAGAGATCGGAGGGGACGTCGAGCAGGACCGGCCCGGGACGGCCGGTCGAGGCGACGTGGAAGGCCTCATGGACGTACTCGGGGATCTGCCGCGCGTCGGTCACCTGGAAGGAGTGCTTCACGAAGGGCAGCGTGGCGCCGAGGATGTCGGCCTCCTGGAAGCCGTCAGTGCCGATCAGGTGGGATTTGACCTGACCGGTGATGAAGACGGTCGGGACCGAGTCGAGCATCGCGTCGGCGATCGCCGTGATCAGGTTCGTCGCGCCCGGCCCGGAGGTGGCGAAGGCCACGCCCACTTTGCCGCTCGCCTTGGCGTACCCCTCGGCGGCGTGCCCGGCTCCCTGCTCGTGGCGCGTCTGGACGTGCCGGAAGTCGGCGTCCACGACCGCGTCGTACATCGGCAGGTTCGCCCCGCCGGGGATCCCGAAGACGTTCGTGACGCCCTCGGCCTTCAGTGATTCCATCAGTGCGTCGGCAGCTCTCATCGAACCGGCGAGTCTACCAGCGGGCTGCATGAGGCCGGGGGTCGTGGGACCCCTTCTCTCACGAACTGCGGGGAGGTTCGTCCAGGGGTCCCACGACCCCCGGCATCTCTTGGCGCACCAGGCCTCTTAAGCTTGGGCGGCCGTCGGTCGGCCCGGGTTCCAGCGGGTGCGCGGATCGATCGCGCCCTCGGCGGCGCGGTCCTTGTAGCGGTCGAGGATCCCGAGGATCGACTCGACCAGCTCCTCGCCCAGGAGCTTCGGCTGCAGGCCGAGGTCCAGGAGGTTCGAGTTGACCGCGTTGTAATAGTGCTCTTCCTTCTCCACGCGCGGATTGTCGTAGTGGCGGATCTCCACCTCGTAGCCGAGGTGCCCGGCCGCCTCCTTCACCAGCTCGGCCAGCTGCATCACCGAGAACTGCTCGGTGAACTGGTTGAAGACGCGGAACTCGCCGGCGCCGGCGGGGTTCAGGACGGCGATCTCGACGCAGGCGAGCGTGTCCCGGATGTTCAGGAAGCTGCGCGTCTGATTGCCTTCTCCGTAAACGGTCAGTGGATGACCGATCACGGCCTGCAGGCAGAACCGGTTCAGGACCGTGCCGAAGAGCTCGTCGTAATCGAACCGCGTGATCAGCCGCTCGTCGCTCACCGTCTCCTCGGTCTCGATCCCGTAGACGACGCCCTGGTTCAGGTCCGTCGCGCGGAGGCCCCAGGTGCGGCAGGCGAAGTGGATGTTGGTCGAGTCGTGGACCTTCGAGCAGTGGTACAGCGAGCCCGGCAGCTTCGGGAACGGCAGCATGTCGTGCCGGCCCTTGTGGTTGATCTCGATGTAGCCCTCCTCGATGTCGATGTTGGGCTGGCCGTACTCGCCCATCGTCCCGAGCTTCACCAGGTGCGCCTCGGGCACGTGATCGCGCATCGAGAAAAGCAGGTTGAGGTTGCCGATCGTGTTCGCGTACTGGGTCTCTACCGCGGTCTGACGGGAGATCATCGAGTACGGCGCCGAGGCCTGCTGCCCGTAGTGGACGATCGCCTCGGGGAGGAAGTCGGCGACGATGCCGTCGAGGAAGTCGCCGTCCTCGATCGGGCCGACGTGGGAGGCGATCCGCTTGCCGGAGAGCTCCGCCCAGGCGGCGATCCGGGTGTCGAGATCGGCGATCGGGGTCAGTGAGTTCGAGCCCGCGCCCTCGACCCAACGCCGCCGGTTGAAGTTGTCGACCACGGCGACCTCGTGCCCGCGCGCCGAGAAACGAAGTGCCGTCGGCCAGCCGAGGTAGCCGTCGCCACCGAGTATGAGGATCCGCATAGACCGGCAAGGTTAGTTGAATCGGGCCGATGCCAAACCGCTTGGTGGCCGGAAACGGCGGCAGATTGGGGATTGCGGCGCTCGTCGCGATCCTGCTGCTGGGCGCGGGCCTGCGCCTCGGCGAAGCCTGGAGCGGCCGCGCCCCGGTCTTCGACGCGGCCGCCTACGCCGCGATCGCCAAGAACCTCGAGGAAGGCGACGGGTTCACCGTGGGCGCCGCGGCGACCCAGCCGAGCACCGACTACTCCCCCGGCCTGCCGCTCTTCGTCGCCGGGATCTACAAGGTGACCGGCGGGGTCCACGAACGCCTCGCCCGGATCGTCCTGGCGCTGATCGGGGCGCTGGCGCCGCTCTTCGCCTACCTCTTGGCGCGACGCCTCTCCCCGCGTCACGGCATCACGGCGGGTCTGATCGCGGCGCTCGTCGTCGCGATCTACCCGGCGACGCTCGAGTACACCGGGATGCTGATGACGGAGCCGCTCGCGGCGACGCTCCTGATCGGCGGGATCCTCGGGATCGTCTGGGCGGCGGACCGCGACTCGCTGCGCCGCTGGATCGTGCCGGGGCTGACGCTCGGGGCGCTGGCGCTGGTACGTCCCGAGTACCTGGCGATCGGGCTCCTGCTCGCGCTCATCGTGTTCCTCCGTCAACGGCTCCACATGCCGTGGCGCCGCGCCGTGGGCGCGGCGGCGATCGTCGCCCTCGGCATCGTCCTCGTCGTCGCCCCCTGGACCGCCCGGAACGCTTTCGCTCTTCACCGATTCGTGTCGGTCTCCACCGGCGGCGGCCAGGTCCTCTTCGCGGGGACCTACCTGCCCTCCGACGGGAACCCGGAAAAGGTCGGCGCCGCGGTTGTGGCCGAACACCCGCTGATCTTCGCCCCGAACGCCGCAGAGAACCTGCGGCTCGAGCAGATCCTCGCCCGCCTCGCCGAAGCCACCTACCCGGGGATGGAACCCGACCAGGCGCTCTCGAAGATGGGCAGGGAACAGCTCAAGGACGACATCGAGCACCACACCGGCGAGTACATCGGCTTCGTCGCCGCCAAGATCGGGCGCATCTGGTCCCACGGGCCCCGGGCGATCATGCGCACGCCGGTCTGGGAGGCACTTCATTGGGTGCTGCTCGGCCTCGGCCTGCTCGGCCTCGGCCTGCTTGCCTACCTCCGCCGCTGGGAGGCGCTCCTGATCGGCGCGGTATTTCTCGCCGTGACCCTGGTCAGCGCCCTACTGGTCGCCTCTCCCCGCCGGGTCCTGGTCCTGATCCCCCTGCTCGCGGCCTGCGCCGGGATGGCGGCGGTGTGGCTCACCGCCGCCATCCGTCGCAGAGGCGATCAGTCGGTGTTGTAGGTGACCTTGAACTTCAGGCGGATTTCGGTGGCGGTGTCGGCGCCACGGAAGAGGCAGTTGTAGGCGACCTTCTGCGGTTCGACCGTGCCTTCGCCGCCGGTGAGGACGCGCGGGGTGCAGCGGAAGCCTTCGAATACCAGCGGCTTCTCGATCCGCAGCGAGAGGTTCTTGTTCGCCACCTTCTTCACCGTCGGGCACTGGGCGAACATCTTCTGCGACTGCGCGACGTTCTTGCCGGTGACCGTGATCGTGACCTTGTTGCCGATCACGTTTTTCGAGGTCGTCGTGCAGGTCCTGTTGATCTTCGGCGTCACCGGTTCCGGCGGCTGGTTCGCGCCACCGGCGGCGGCGGTGCCGACCGAGGCGAACAGAAAGACGGCGAGGGCGCCGGCGAGGATCAGGGAGATGCGCTTCATTGAGGGGTTCCTTTCCCGAGGGTTTGCTGGAGGTTTCACCAGGCCGGCGGGGTTTCCTGCCGCCGCGCGAGTAGCCTGACCGGCGCCCTTGAACGCCGTCTTGAACTGGTTTCGCTCGCTCCCCGCCCGCTACGGGCGTCGCACGCTGATCGCGTTGGCCTGCATCGCCGCGCTCGGTCTCGCCTTCCGCGCGGTCGCCGTCGTCCACCCCGTGACCGACCCGGCCGACGACTCGCACGCCTACTACGCCCTCGCCAAGTCGCTCTACACCGAAGGGAGCTACGGCGGCCCGGAATTCAAGAGCGAAGCCTCGAGCGACTGGTCCCCGGGAGCACCATGGCTCTACGCGGGGCTCTTTGTCGTCACCGGCGGGCCGCGCGAAGGGACGATCCGCATCCTCGAGGCGCTGATGGGCGTCGGGACGATCCTCGTCGTCTTCTTCCTGGGATGGCGGCTCGGCGGGCGCCGGCCCGCGCTCCTCGCGGCGGCCGGCGTGGCGATCTACCCGCCCTTCATCCACTCGGTCGGGGAGATCATGAGCGAGCCACCGGCGATGCTCTCCCTGCCCGCGGCGATCCTGGCGTTCTTGTGGGCGTGGGACCGTCGCAGCCCGTGGGCCTGGCTCCTGCCCGGTTTCCTCTTCGGCTGCACCGCGATGTTCCGCCCCGAGTACACGCTGGTCGCCGGGGCCTTCGTCGTCCTCGCCGCCGTCCGCTGGGCGTGGGAGCGTGAGTGGCGCCTCGGCACCGCCGCGGTCGGCCTGATGCTGGTCGCCCTGCTCCTGCCGATCGTGCCCTGGACGATCCGCAACTTCGTCGTCTTCGAACGCTTCGTGCCGATCTCGACCGGCGGCGGCAAGGCCCTCTACGTCGGCACCTTCTACCCCGCCGACGGCGAATACCAGCGGGTCAAGGCGATCCTCTACCAGCGCAAGACCGGCATCTCGCTGCCGCCACAGTCGCAGGAACTGAACGAAGTCGAACCGACGGAACTCTTCAACGAAGTCGCGGCGCGCTACCCCGAACTCCCGCGCGATTCGGCCCTCGGCAAGATCGGCAAGGAAAACTTCTCCAAGTACTTCGGCGAAGACCCGATCGGCTACCTGGGGATGACGGTGCGCAAGGTCGGGCGGATGTGGTCGAGCGGGCCCGGCGCGGCGATGTCGTCGGGGATCGGTCGGATCGTCCAGGTGCTCCTGGTGCTGCTCGGGACCGCGGGGCTGGTCCTGCTGGCGTTCCGCCGCCGCTGGTGGGAGGCGCTCGCCCTTGCCACCCCGGTCGTCCTCGTCACCCTCGTCGGTGCCGCGACCCTGGCTGCGCCCCGCCGCAACGAGATCTTGATGACGCTGATCATCCCGCTCGCCGCCCTGGCGCTCTCGGCTGCCGCCTCGGCCCTATCCTCTGCCCGCGAATGATCCCGCTTGCAGGACTATTTCCGGCCGAACTGACGGCCCTACGTGGCATCGGCCTGGCCGTGGCGCTGGTGCTGATCGTCTACGCAGTCGCCCGTCGCCACTCGCTGCGCAACGCCGACGTGGTCCTGCTGCTGCTCGCCGGGATCGCCCTGGCGATCGTCACCGGCACCGAAATCGTCAACGGCCTGCTGTCGGCCTTCTCCTTCGAAAAAGGGAACGGCGGTCGGATCCTCGGCCTCGCCGTCTTCGCCATCTTCGCCCTCTTCATCCTCTGTCTGCGGGCGCTCTCGGTGGGCGCGCGGAACTCGCGCCAGCTCTCGGCGGCGCTCGAGGGCCTCGCCTGGGAGGAGTTCCGCCAGGCGTCCCTGCCCGCCCGCTTCAAGGGCAAGATCGCGATCCTGATCCCGGCCTACAACGAGGCGGAGAACATCGGCGTCGTCCTCGACCAGATGCCCGCCGAGGTCTGCGGCATGCGCACCGAGGTGCTGGTTGTCGACGACGGCTCCCGCGACGGCACCGGCGACGTCGCCGCCGAGCACGGTGCCCTGGTCGCCCGCCACGTCACCAACCGCGGCGGTGGCGCGGCCCTGCGCACCGGCTACCGGCTGATGGTCGAATCGGGCGCCGAGATCGTCGTCACCCTCGACGCCGACGGCCAGCATCTGCCGTCGGAGATGTCGCGCCTGGTCGAGCCGGTGCTCTCCGGCGAGGTCGACGTCGCCCACGGCTCCCGCGTCCTCGGCCACGCCGACCGCAACACCCGCGCGCGGGAGCTCGGCATCGTCTTCTTCAACCGCCTCGTCTCCTTCATCACCCGCACCCACGTCACCGATTGCTCCAACGGCTACCGCGCCGTCCGCACCACGGTCCTGCCCCAACTGGTCCTCCGCCAGGAGCAGTTCCACACCTCCGAGTTCATGATCGAGGCGATCAAGCGCGGCGTCCCCGCGAAAGAGGTCCCGATCACGGTCGAACAGCGCCTCCACGGTCATTCGAAGAAGCCCGCCGTGATGCGCTACGGCCTCGGTTTCGCCAACGCGATCGTCCGTACCTGGCTCCGCTAAGGGATCCCTTCTCAAAGTATCCGGCGCCAGGTAGGTTGCGCCCGATGATCGCTCCCGCGCAGCACCTCGCCCGCTCAGCAATGCGCCTGGCCCTGGCCATCCTCGTCGTCGCCCTGGCCGCGGCCACGTCCGGCGCCACGGCCTTCGCCGCCGGCCCGATCGGGCTGGGACCCGGCGAGACGAGCCCGCACCTGGCCGTCGGCAACGGCGGGGTCGGCTACCTCACCTGGGCGATCGCCAACGGCGGCGCCACCGAAGAAGTCCACTATTGCCGGCTCGACCCGGGGGCGACCGCCTGCTCGGAAGCGAAGAACCTGGCCTTGGTCTCCGGCTTCGAATCCGACGCGGGCAACGCGCCGCTCGTCGCCCCGGGCCGTGTCCTGATCCTCGCCGGCCGGTACGGCACCGCCGATCCTGGCGGTGAGAACTTCCTCTACTCCTCCGCCGACGGGTTCGCCTCCCACCAGGTCGTCGCGAAACCGGCGAAGAGATTCACCGACGCCGCGTTCGCCCCGGCGGGTACGGTCGCGCCGCAGGAGCGGCTGGCGACCGTCGATTCCGGCCCCGTCACCGGCGGCGGCTTCTTCCAGGCCTCCGGAACCAGCGCGCTCGAATCCGCCAACACCTCCTTCGACCTGGCCACCGCCGATACCGTCTCCGAGGCCGTCGTCGCCCAGGGGACCACCTTCTACGCCGCCTACGTCGACCTGACCACGCACGAGGTCTTCTGGCGCCACTACGTCGGCAGTGGGGGTGCGGTCGCCGGGCTCGACAAAGCGACCGAATGGTCCGCCGCCGCGCCGATCGCACCGGGCGGGGAAAATGTCGCACTGGCCGGCGGCCCGGGCGGGCTCTTCGTCGCCTACGACAGTCCCGACGGGACGGTGATGCTGCAGAAGTTCAACGGGGTCGGCTGGGAAGCGCCGGTGGCGCTGACCGGCACGGGCGTGCCGAACGGCTGGTTCGCCCTCTCCGAGGACGGCGCCGGAGTACTTCACCTCGCCTGGGAGGACGCCACCGGGGCGCTGCGCAACCGCTACGCGCGCGACGCGTCCAACACCTCCTTCACCAACCCGCAGACCCTGGCCACCGGGGGCGGCTTCCGCGACCTGGAGCTTGGCGTCGAACCGTCGGGCCTCGGCTGGGTCACCTGGCAGGATTTCAACGCGAGCCCGTTCGTCGACGAGGCGATGCCGGTGGCCCCGGGAGAGCCGGCCGAACCGGCGCAGAACCCCACCGCGTCACCCACCCCCACCCCGGCGCCGCCGAAGGCTCGGACGCCGCCCGAATACAAGGGCCCGAGCAAGACGACGGGAAAGTCGCTGGGCAACGGCCTCGAAGGCACGCTCGGTACGCCGAAGCAGTGCGTGGCGGGAGGCGCCTACTTCAAGGCCAGGGTGGCGGTGAAGCGCAAGGGCAGCCGCGCGCACAAAGCCTCCTACTCGGTCCCGAAGGTGAAGTTCTTCCTCGGCGGCAAGCTGGTCGCCACCGACACCAAAAAGCCCTTCGAAGCCCGCCTCGGCACGACCGGCGCCGCCGCCGGCAGCACGATCGCCGTCGCGGCGAGGATCAGCGTGTCGCTGCGCAAAGGCCACCGACACAGTACGGTCGAAAAGTCGCTGACGGCGACCGTCAAGACCTGCCCTTGACCACGGCCGCGACCCGGGGGTGGCGGGCTAGCCTCGCACCCCAGGGTGCCGGACCGCTCGCGGGTCCGGTAGGTACAGGTCCGTCCCACAGCGGGGGCAGACCTGGACGTAGAGCTTCACCGCCTTGAGGCACTGGGGGCACTGGCGTTCGGGTTCGTCCTTCTCGCGCCGGTAGAGGACGACGGCGATCAGGCCGAGAATCGGCAGGACGGCTCCGACCAGGAACCAGACGAAGAAGGAGCTGCCCTTGGCCTTGCCGACGATCGCGGTGCCGAGGCCGCAGAAGAAGATGATGACGAGGTACTCGAGGCCCATCGGTCTACAACAGTAAAGAAACCGCTTGGAAAGGCCGAATAAGACGCAGGGGCCGGTCGCGGCCCCCTCGTCCATGGCTATCCCGAAGGTCACCCCAATCCAGGCCGAGCTGGACTCGACCAAATCCGGTGGCAAGCACCGCCCGGACAGGCACGGCCGGAAACACCGGCACAAGGGCCGCCACGGGAGCAAGAACGGGCACGCGAACAAGCGGCGCAAGCACAAGAAACGCAGGCATCACCGGCGACGGCCCCCGAAGCACCTGCTGCCGAGCACGCCTCCGGCCGCGCCGGCACCTCCGGCCGCCTCCTCCCCGTCCCCGCCGGCGGGCGGCTCGCTCCCTCCCGGCGTCTACGCGGGCACCTTCGGCATCCCCCAGGCGACCCGCCTGCTCACCCGCGCGGGCTTTGGCCCGACCCCGGGACAGGCGGCCGCGGTCGCCTCGATGGGGATGGTGGCCGCGGTCCAGTCCCTGAGCCGGCCGAGCGGCCCCGCCAACCTGATCGGCCCGCCGCCGACCGACGACGAAGGCGAACCCCTCGCCCCCGCCGACATCTGGGGCCACGACCACCTCTGGTGGCTCGACCGGATGGTCCGCTCCGACCAGCCACTGGTCGAGCGGATGGCGCTGGTGTTCCACGACTGGTTCGCGACCTCCGAAGGAGGCGTGTCGAAAGCCCAGCAGATGATCGACCAGTCGAACCTCTTCCGGAACTACTGCTTCGGCTCGTTCCTCGACCTCTTCAAGGCGGTGACGGTCGACCCCGCGATGCTCCAGTGGCTGAATGGCGACGAAAACGTGAAGGGGGCGCCGAATGAGAACTACGCGCGGGAGATGATGGAGCTCTTCAGCCTCGGCGCCGACCGCGGCGCCTACACCGAGGACGACATCCGCGAACAGGCTCGCTCGCTCACCGGTTGGACCTACGAATGGTCGTCCCAGCTCGGGTCCCACAACTTCCACTTCGACCCGCGCCGGCACGACACCGGGCTGAAGACGGTCTTCGGCAAGACCGGCAACTGGGGTTGGGAAGATGCCTGTCGGCTGTGTGTCGAAAACCCCCTCCACCCCTCCTACTTCGTGGAAAAGCTGTGGAGCTACTTCGTCGGCGCGCCGCCCGCGCCCGAAACCCGCGAACAGCTGGCCTCGACCTACGTCGGCTCGGGCCTCCAGATCCGCCCGGTGCTGGAGGAAATCCTGACGAGCGCCGCCTTCTACGAAGGCCCGCCGATGGTCAAGCCGCCGGTCGTCCAGGTCGCCTCGATGCTGCGCGCGACGGGCCGCTACATCGACACCAGCGCCTGGGTCTGGCTCGGCGACGAATCCGGGCAACAGCTCTTCTGGCCGCCGAACGTCGCGGGCTGGGACGACACCCGCTGGCTCGACACCTCGCGCATGCGCGCCCGCTGGAACCTCGTCGACTACGTCCTCGACGGAACCTCGGTCGACGCCTGGAACGACCCGTACAGCACGACCGAGACCGCCGAAGAAGCGTTGGCGCTGGCGCTGGGCGCCTGGGGCAACCCGGAACTGCGGCCTGAACACCTCGCCGAGCTGCTCGACTTCGCCCACCGCAGCGAAGCGCGGATCACCGCCAACTGGCAGAAGGGCCCGTACCGGGCGCTCCGCTTCAACGCGCTGCTGCAGCTGATCGGCATCAGCCCCGACCTCGTGCTCCAATGAGCCGGAAGGCAGACCGATGAGCCACGAATGCTGCAACGACTTCACCCGCTCCCAGGTCCTCCGCGGCGTCGCGGCCGAAGCCGGACGGGGCCTGCCCGCGATCGAGCCGGGGATGCCCGTGCCGGCGGGCACCGGGCTCACCCGCCGCCGCTTCCTCTCCCGCAGCGCGGGGCTCGCGCTCGCCGTCTACGGCGCCTCGAAGATCCCGCTCGGCGCCTTCGAGCGCGGCATCGCCGAGGCTGCCCAGGGCGACAAGGTGCTGATCTCGATCTTCTTCGAAGGCGGCATCGACGCGATGAGCGTCCTCGCCCCGGTAGGCGATCCGCTCTACCCATCGCTGCGGCCGAACCTGAAGCAGGCGCCCGGCGCGGGCCCGACGTTCACCGAGGACGAACGCCTCCAATGGCACCCCGCCGCCTCAGCCCTGGCGGACCTCCACGGCGCCGGCAAGGTCTCCGTCTTCCCGGCGATCGGCTACGAACACCCCGACCAGTCGCACTTCACCTCGCGCCACTACTACGAGATCGGGGAGCTCGACATCGGCCAGCACGCGGGCTGGCTCGGTCGCTATATCGACGCCGTCGGCGACCAAGAAAACCCACTGCAGGGCCTCTCCATGGACGGCTCGCTCTCGCCGATGATCGCCACCGCCGAAAAGCCGGTCGCCGCGATCGACAGCGTCGATTCCTACGAAATGTGGTCGCGGGTGAGCGAACCGATCAGCGACGAGATGTTCGCGACTTTCGCGCGTTTCGGCGCCCTGCCCTCCGACTCGACGGCGCTCCTGCAGGTCCGTCGGGCGACCAGACAGACCGAGCAGTTGCGAGAGGAGCTCGGCGCGCTGGGCGGCTTCCAAAGTCCGGTCACCTATCCGAAAGGCGAGTTCTCCCACAAGCTCGCCGGGCTGGCCAACTACCTCGACCAGGGCCTGCCGGTGCGGGTGGTGACGCTCCGGGCCCCGGGCGGCTACGACACCCACTCCGACCAGGCCGAAGACCTGTCGAAGTACCTGCTCGAAACGTGCGAAGGGATCGCCGCCTTCCAGAAAGACCTGGAAGCGCGCGGCCTCCAGGACCGGGTGATGATCGAGATGTGGAGCGAGTTCGGACGGCGCCCCGAGGAGAACGGCTCGGAAGGTACCGACCACGGCGCGGCCGGCTGTGCCTTCGTGATCGGCTCCCAGGCCCAGGGCGAAATGGTCGGCGAGTTCCCCGGCCTCGCGAAACTCGACGCCGACGACAACCTGCGGGTGACCAGCGACTTCCGCGGCATGTACTGCTCGCTGCTCGAGCAATGGCTCGGCTTCGACTCGGCCCAGGTGGTCCCCGGCGCGGCGGGGTTCGAACGGCCGCGGTTGGTGAAGGCCTAGATGCGGCGCGCGCTGACCGTCCTCGGCGTCGCGGCGATCGCCCTCGGGCTCTTCGCGCTCGCGCGGCCCTCCGCTGATGCGGCGACGACCTGCACGAAGCACGCCAAGCGCGTCGTCAAGCACCTCAAACGCCACGGGAAGCGCACGAAGGTGGTGCGCTTCAAGCACTACTGGACCTGCGAGGAAGTCGCCGCGCCCGCGCCGGCCCCGGCACCAAGCTCCCCCGCGCCTTCGACCACCACGCCCTCGCCAAGCGAACCGCTCCCGCCAGACCGTGGCCCGGCGCCCCTTCCCGAACCGGAAGCGAACGCGATCGGCGTCGCCGCGGACGACCGGGGCGGGGTGAAGAGCTACACGCTCTCGCGCCAGGCGGTGAAGACGGGAGAACTTCGCGTCCAGCTCCAGAACAAAGGCGAAGATCCCCACGACATGGACATCCAACGGATCGGCCCGTCCGGCGAACCGCTCGGGGAAGCCGTGAAAGTCGCGGTCACCGAACCGGGGCAGAACACCAACGCCACGGTGACGGTCGAAGCCGGCCGCTACCGGATGTGGTGCGACCTCTACAACCACGCCAAAGAAGGCATGGAAGCGACCATCACGGTCGAATAGCGGCGCTCAGCCGAGGCGTTTGGGGCGGGTGGCCGAGCCGAGCTCGGCGATGTCGCGCTTGAAGGGCATGCTTGCGGTCCAGTCGAGGATCGCGTGGGCCTTGCGGGAGTAGCCCGGGATCTGGCTCATGTGGTACGTCCGGGCGAGGAACCAGGCGGGGAAGCCGCGCAGCTTACGGTCGCCGATCCGCCCGACCGCCTTGTAGCGGCCAAGATTCACGAAGGACGCCTCACTGCGGTAGGTGAAGGGCTCGGCGGTGCCGATCCCGAGCTCGGCGGCGATGTTGCGCGCCGCCACCGGGCCTTGGCGCACCGCGTGCTGGGCGGTCGGCGGACAGGTACCGCCGCGCGGGTCAGGGGCGGCGGCGCAGTCGCCGATCGCCCAGACCGAGTCGAGGCCCTGCACCCGCAGGTGGTCGTCGACCGGCACTCGGCCGCGCTCGTCCAGGGGCACGTTCAGCTGTTTGAGGATCGGCGCCGGGGCGACGCCCGCGGTCCAGACGACGGTGTTCGTCGGGATGACCTCTCCACTCGTCAGCGTCACCGAGTCTGCCGCCACCTCGTTCAACGTCGTCTCCAGCTTGATTTCGATGCCACGCCCGCGCAGCTCGCGCAGGGCGTAGTCGGCGAGGTCTTGGTCGATCTCGGGCAGCACCCGCGGCGCCGCCTCGACCAGGATCCAGCGCATGCCGTGCAGACGGGCGCGCGGATAGCTGTCCATCGCGTCGGCGGCGAAGTCCTGGAGCTCGGCCAGCGCCTCGAGGCCCGCGTAGCCGCCACCGACGAAGACGAAGGTCAGCAGTTCCTCGCGCCGCTGGTGCTCGTTGGTGGCATTCGCCAGCTCGAGGTTCTCGACCACCCGGTTGCGCAGGCTGATCGCGTCGGCGAGGCCCTTGAAGCCGAAGGCGTGGTCGGTGAGCCCGGGGATCGGCAACACGCGCGAAACCGAGCCGAGCGAGAGCAGCAGCTGGTCGTAGGGAATCGTCTCGTTGCCGCCGCCCTTGGCGGCGAGCTCGACCGTCTTGGCCGCGGGATCGTGGCCGACGATCTCCCCGAGCCGCAGGTAGGTGCGCTTGAGGATGTCCCGCAGTGGCGTCACCACGTGCCGCGGCTCCAGCGTCCCGGCGGCCGCCTCCGGCAGGAACGGCGCGTAGGTCGCGTAGTTGGTCTCGTTGACCAGCATCAGCCGCGCCGACTGCTTCGGCATGACCTTCTCGAGCTCCCGCGCGGCCGACAGCCCGCCGAAGCCTCCACCCGCGATGACGACGTTCCAGGCCATAGCCTCAAGCTAGCAGCTTGTAACAGCGTGTTACAAAGTGTGTTGCGTCACAGAGTGGCGAGCCGCCGGCGTCCGGGCTAGAGCCCGAGCTGCTCGCGGATCAGGCGGTTGACCTCGCCGCCGTCGGCGCGGCCCTTCGTCTCCCGCATCACAGCGCCGACTATGGCGCCGATCGCGCGGCCGTTGCCGGAGCGGATCTGCTCGGCGGCGTCGGGGTCGGCCTCGATCGCGGCGGCGACGATTCCGGCAAGCTCGCCGTCGTCTCCCCCCATCTGGGCGAGGCCCTGGCGCTCGATGATCT
>JAFDWG010000320.1 GCA_018268605.1 Actinomycetota bacterium
ATCGGCCTCGCCGACGCCGCCCTCGACGACAACGGCTACGTGACCGCGACGCTCCCGGCCAACGGGGATGCCCCGCGCCCGACCATCGGCCTGATCGCCCACATGGACGTCAGCCCCGACGCGCCCGCCGAAGGGGTCGAGCCGCTCGTCCACCTCTCCTACGACGGCAGCGTGATCGAGCTTCCCAACGCGGGGACGGTGCTCGACCCCGCCGCGATGCCGGCGCTCCAGGGCAAGGCGGGCGAGGACATCGTCACCTCCAGCGGCGACACCCTGCTCGGCGCCGACGACAAGGCCGGGATCGCGGAGATCATGGCCGCGGTCGCGCACCTCGCCGCGCACCCGGAGCTGCCGCGGCCGAACCTGCGGATCTGCTTCACGCCCGACGAGGAGGTCGGGCTCGGCGCCTCGCTCTTCGACGTCGAGGCCTTCGGCGCGCTCTGCGCCTACACGATCGACGGCTCCACCCTCGGCGAGCTGCAGGACGAGACCTTCACCGGCTCGGAGGCGATCATCACGATCGAGGGGGTCGACGTCCATCCGGGCTTCGCGACAGGCAAGCTGGTGAACGCGGCGCGCCTCGCGTCCCGGATCGTCGCCGCCCTGCCCGCCGACCGCCTCTCCCCGGAGACGACCTCCGGGCGCGAAGGCTTCATCCATGTCTACGAGATGGAGGGCAACGCGGCGAAGGCGGAGATCCGCGCGATCATCCGCGACTTCGACGACGACCTGTTGGCCGAGCACGTGGCGCTGCTGTGCGGGATCGTCGAGCGGGTGGCGGACGAAGAGCCGACCGCGCGCCTGGCGATCGAGGTCGACGCGCAGTACCCGAACATGCGCAGCCATCTGGAGGCCGTCCCGGAGGTCGTCGAGATCGCCGAGCGCGCGATCCGGGCCGAGGGCATCGAACCGATCCGCAACCCGATCCGCGGCGGCACCGACGGGTCGATGCTGAGCGCGATGGGCCTGCCGACGCCGAACCTGTTCGCCGGCGGCCACGAGTTCCACAGCGTCCGCGAGTGGATCTCGGTCCAGGACATGGCCGCGGCCGCGGCCGTGATCGTCCGCCTCGCCGAAGAGTGGTCCCGCGAGCCCGCCTAGCTGTTCCTTATGGCGCTCTGGGCGCCATAAGGAACAGCTGACGGTCAGCCGCCGAGGCCGAGCGCCGTCGCCCCGAGGCTGAGCGACGAGTACGTCGAGGTGTGCGGATCTTCGCTTCTTCATCGACCGCCCCGACGGTGCGCGCGGCTAGGGGATCAGCTGTTCGCGGCCGGTCGGCATGTGGTTCGCGAAGAAGACGAACCAGACGATGGCGGTGAGGATGCCGATCGTCACGGAGGCGGGAAGGGCGACCTCGAGCGGGCCGCGCCGCCAGCCGCCGCGGCCGCCGACCAGGCGCACGTAACGACGGTTCGCCCGCCCCAACAACCAGGCGACGGCGGTGAGGGCGAGCGGCATGACGACGAGACCGGTGATGAGGATGACCGCGGCGTCGCCGCTGAGGCGGGTGAGGAGCCACAGGGTCCCCACCGGGACGACCAGCCAGAGCGCCTGGCAGCCGAGGACGATCGCGACCGCCAGCAAGCCGGCCTCGAGGCCTCCTCCCCGCCTGTCCCGCGCGGCGACCATGGTTCGACCATACCGCGATCGTTCCCGGCTTGCCCGATTAGTTTGGGAACCGCTCCCGGTCTTGACTTCGCAGGGACAACGACGAACGAGGAGATGAGAGATGAGCGCAACGCAGACGACGGTCACCCGGGTGGGCACGGTCATGGTGCCGGTCGCCGATCAGGACAGGGCGATCGAGTTCTACACCGAGAAGCTGGGGTTCGAGCTGCGCGCCGACACCCCCTTCGGCGACGGCGACCGCTGGATCGAAGTGGCGCCGGCGGGCGCGGCGACGACCGTCGCGCTGGTGATGCCGATGGAGGGCCAGGAGGTCGGCGTCGAGTCGCGGATCGCCTTTACCAGCCGCGATGTGGACGCCGACCACGCGGCGCTCCGCGAGGCGGGCGTCGACGTCGACCCCGAGGTCATGCGGATGGGCGACCCGGTGCCGCCGATGTTCTTCTTCCGCGACGTCGACGGCAACCGGCTGCTGTTGGTCCAGGGGGAGTAGGAAAGGCTGACGCGAACGAGCTCAGGTTTCCAGCAGCCCGCGCTTGCGGGCGACCTCGACCGCACCCTCGCGGGAGTTGACGCCGAGCCTCCGGTACAGCCGTTGCGAATGGCTCTTGACCGTGTGGATGGAGACGAAGAGGTCGTCAGCGGTCTGTTGGAAGGTGGGACCGTGCTCGAGTGTCGCCCGCAGGATCGAGGTGAAGCCCTCGAAGAGCGAGCCAGGACCTCTACGGCGAGGTGTTCTTCCCCTTCCAGGTGCTGACGATCCTCTCGCGCCGCGGCCTCGACTTCGACGGCGGCGAGTTCGTCCTCCTCGAACAGCGCCCGCGCGCCCAGAGCCGGGCCCACGTCCTCGCCCCGCCACCCGGTGCCTTCGTCATCTTCCCGACGCACCACCGCCCCGGTGCCGGCAGACGCGGGTGGCACCGTGCCGGGATGCGCCACGGGGTCAGCACGGTGACGAGCGGCTCCCGCACCGCCCTCGGGATCATCTTCCACGACGCGGCGTGAGGTGCGGCCGCGCCTCAGAGCACGTCGAAGCAGCCGTAGACCATGTAAAGGGGGTTGTTCACGGTGTCGCCGTGGACGTCGGTCATCGTCGGGCCGCCGATGAAGGACGGTGGGGAGGAGGCCTTGAAGCAGCCGTCGGATTCGACGCTGACGTCGTACTCGACCGAGGTCGCGCTGAAGGGGACGGCGTGGCCTTGGGGGAGGTAGACGTTGAGGCTGCAGTTCCAGTCCCCGGGGCCTTCCGCCTTGGCGGCGCGGCGGTTGCAGTTGGGGAGGATGTCGAGCTTGGCGCCGGCCGGGGCCCGGCGGCCGATGAGTTCCTGCTGCCGCAGGGTGAGGTGGTTGAACTCTTCGCCGATCGCGGCGCTGAGGCGATGCTCGGTGACGCCGGTCGGGCCGAGGCCGGCGCCAAGCGCCAGGACGGCGACGAGGACCGCGGTCGCCGCGACGGCCTTGACCGGCGTGCGCCAGTTGGTGCGAGATTCGACCGCGCTGGTGAGGAAGTCGCGACGGCGAAGGATCCGCCAGCTGGCCCAGACGCAGGCGACGATCCAGGCGACGCTGACCAGGCTCGAGATCACCAGCGGGCCGAGGAAGCGGTGCTGGACGAAGAGGCCGTGCCAGCCGAGGAAGGCGGAGCCGGGAAGGAGGAGGTGGACGACGACCCCCTTGCCGATCAGGTTCAGCAGTTGGGTGAGCAAGGCGACGAGGAGCGGGCCGAGGACGCCGACGATTCCGTTGCGGCTCGCCACCGAGAAGAGGACCGCGATGGCGGTGAAGGAGAGGGTCGGGAGGATGCAGAGGAGCCAGCTGAGGACCGTGAGTACGAGGAGGTCCCCGGCGGAGGTCTGGACACCGCTGAGGTCGACGATCGGGCCGGCGCCCATGAAGGCGACCCCGGCGACGATGCTCGACACCGCCAGTAGCAGGGTGAAGGCGACCGAGAGCGTGCCGGCGGCGAGCAGCTTGGCGACGTAGATGTCGGTGCGGGTGGCGGAGCGGGTGAGGATCGTCTTCCAGGTCCCGTGGCGGTCCTCGGAAGCGAAGATGTCCCCGCCGACGAGACCGGCGATCACAGGCAGGCCCCAGTTCCCCGCGAAGGCGAGCAGGACCAGGGCGACGGCGAAGCCGGAGGAGTGGACGTAGATGCCGAAGAGGGCGTCGTTGGGCGAGCCGCTCTGGATCCTCAGCACGGCAGCGAAGGCGAACGGGCAGGCGACGACGGCGATCGCCAGCAGCCGGACGAACAGCTGTGCCGAGAGCTTGCGTAGCTCGGCGCGGAAGGCGTTCCAGATCGGGTCGGCGCCACCGATCGGGTGCGCGGCGGCGGCGCCGGGTGCCTGCCGGGCGAGGGAGCTCATGCGGTGAGGGCGAAGAACATCGTCTCGAGTGGGCTCGCGAGGAGGTCGAGGCGGCGGACGGCGATCCGGGCGTCGCCGAGGGCGAGGACGAAGGCGTCGAGCCGGTCGGCCTCGATGCTCAGCGCGAGGGCGCCGCCGGGCGCCCACCCGGCCCGCACTCCTTCGTGTCCAGCGGCGACGCGCAGGGCCCCGTCGTCGTCGGACGTCGACAGCGCGTAGGCGGACGCCGGCGCGGCGGCGATCAGCTCGGCGGCGGAGCCGTCCCAGACGACGCGACCGTGGCGCATCACCGTGTAGGAGTCGCAGATGCGCTCCAGCTCCCCGATCTGATGGCTGGAGAGGAGGACGGCGACGCCCTCGGCGGCGAGGTTGCCGACCAAGGCGGTGACCGCCTGCGTCCCTGCCGGGTCGAGGCCGCTGGTCGGCTCGTCGAGGAGCAGCAGGTGCGGTGCGCGCAGGAGAGCCGCGGCCAGGGCGAGGCGTTGGCGCATCCCGGTCGAATAGCCGGCGACGCGATCGTGGCCGCGCCCCTCCAGGCCGACCTTGGCGAGCGCGTCGCGCACCGCTGCCGTGCTCGGCCCGCCGTCGAGGCGCGCCAGCAGCTCGAGGTTGGCCGTGCCGGAGAGGTAGGGGTAGAAGGCCGGCTCCTCGACGAAGCCGCCGACGGCCTCCAGCGCCTCGCCGCCGAGCCCGTCGAACTCGCGCCCGAGCAGCTCGACCGAGCCTGCGTCGGGGGCGATCAGGCCGAACAGCATCCGCAGCAGCGTCGTCTTGCCGGCGCCGTTCGGCCCGAGTAGGCCGCGCACCTCACCCGGCGCCACGGTGATGTCGACGCCATCGACGGCGAGCGTCGCCTCGAAGCGCCTGGTCAGACCGATGGCTCGGACCGCGGACATCGGCGGCGAAGATAGGCCGCGGTGGGCTACCGATTTGTGACGAGGATGTGAATACCAACTTTTACTGGTTGGTAACCGAGGTGGCGAGGGCCCGGAATACCTTCCCGACCGAGCCGATCCCCTGGCTCACATCGTCTCGATAAAGCCCAGGTCTCGTCCAGGAGGAATCACCTGTGGCCCGGACTCCCGCGTCTCGCTCCGTGCGACGCCGCCGCTTCGTCGCGGTCGGCATGTTCGTATTCGTCTTCCTCGCCGTCGTCGGCGTGGCCTCGGCCGCGCTCGGCGGTTTCGACCCGTTCGGCTCCGACGAAGTCGGTCATTTCGTCAACGGTGCCGTGCTCCTACCGACCAACCAGTGGATCTCACCGATCGGCCGGCGGATCGAAGACCAGAAGGGCCGCCTCCAGTCGAGCGCGATCAGTCCCGACGGCCGCTACATGGCGGCGCTCACCTGGCACGAGTTCACCGGCTACCTCTCGATCATCGACCTGAAAACCGGCCAGATCGTCCAGGAAGAAGGCAACGGCGAACGCCTCGATCCCGAACTCGGCGAACCCGGGGAAGAGGTGGCGGCCGACGGCCCCTTCTACTCTCCCGACGGGAAGACCCTGTGGGTGCCGCAGGCCGGCGATATCGCCAAGTTCACGGTGAATCCCGCAACCGGCCAGGTCTCGAACAAAACCTTGATCACGCTGCCGAAAGCGGCGAACACGCACGCGCCCGAATACAACACCGAACCGGTCCACCCTGGTGAAGCGCTGCCCTCGGGCATGGCGTTCTCCGAAGACGGCAGCAAGGTGTACGTGGCGCTCAACGGCTCCAACGCGCTCGCGGTGATCAACACCGCCACCGACGCGATCGAAGGGGAAATACCGGTCGGCAACGCGCCGCGCCAGGTGGTCGTCGACGGCGACACCGCATACGTCTCCAACGAGGGCGGCCGTCCCGCGCAGCCGGGCGACACCACGAACTACACCGATGGGACCAAGGTGGTCTCCGATCCGGTCACCGGCGCCGCCGGCACCGGCACGGTTTCCGTCGTCAACCTCGGCAGCGAAGAAGTCGAGGGTGAAATCGCGGTCGGGCTGCAGCCGACCGCGCTCTTCCGGGACGGCTCGGCGCTCTTCGTCGCCAACTCCAACGACGACAGCGTCTCGGTCATCGACACGGCGACCGACCAGGTCGTGCAGACCGTGAGCACCAACCCGCTGCCGGGCGCGAAGGTCGGCAGCTATGCCAACGCGATCTCGATGCCCGACCCGAACCACGTGCTGGTCAGCATCGGCCGCGACAACGCGATCGCCGTGTATTCCTTCAAAGGTCCGAAGGTTCATCGTCACGGTCACGGCCATGAACATTGGGGCCGCGGCCTCACCTACGAAGGCCTGGTGCCGACCGACTGGTACCCGGTCGACGTCGAGCCCGACCCGGCGATCGGCAAGGTCGTCGTCACCAACGCGCGCGGCATCGGCGACCGCGGCCCACAGGCGAAGATCTGCAAGGGCCCGGAAACCTCGCCGGCGACCGAATGCGCCACCGGCTACAACACCTACGACGAGACCGGCACGGTGACCGAGTTTCGGATGCCGTCCCACGGCGAACTGACCCAGGACACCAAAGCGGTCTTCACCGACAACAACTGGAAGAACGTGCCGGCGATCAACAGCGGCGCCGGTGACACCGTGCCGCACGTGATCCCGACCCAGATCGGCGGATCGTCGCCGATCAAACACGTCTTCGTCATCGTCAAAGAGAACCGCACCTACGACCAGGTGCTCGGCGACCTCGGCGAGGGCAACGGCGACCCCGAACTCGCCCAGTTCGGGGCGAAGGTGACCCCGAACCTTCACGCGTTGGCGAAGCGCTTCGGCGATCTCGACAACTTCTACGACGAGGGGACGCTCTCGGCCGACGGCCACAACTGGATCGTCCAGGCCGAGGCCAACGACTACATCGAGAAGGAGTTCGGCGCCTTCTACCGCTCCTACCCGGCCGAAGGCGACGACGCGCTCGCCTACCAGCGGGACGGATTCCTCTGGAACGCGGCCGAGCGGGCGGGCCTCAGTGCCAAAGTGTTCGGCGAGTACAACTACTTCATCACCCCGACCGGGAACGGGACCGGCGGGACGTGGAAGGAATGGTACGAAGACTCGCAGGTGCTGAACGGTGAAAAGGGCGGGCCGCTGCCGATCCCGACCGGCGAATATCAGACGAGCAGTGACATCCCGTCGCTGAACGAAATCACCGACCACGCCTATCCCCGGTTCGACCTCGAAATCCCGGATCAGTACCGCTACGCGATCTGGAAGGAAGAATTCGAAAAGGAGGAAGCGGCGAACGAAGTCCCCGACCTGACCCTGATCTGGCTGCCCGACGACCACACCGGGGGGGCGCCGGCGCCGGTCGCCCAGGTCGCCGACAACGACCTGGCGATCGGGAAGATGATCGAAACGATCTCCCACTCGAAGATCTGGAAGGAATCGGCGATCTTCGGGGTCGAGGACGACACCCAGAACGGGGTCGACCACGTCGACGGCCATCGCGGCCCGGCGTTCGTGATCAGCCCCTACTCGGCGGGCGGCGTCGACGGCGAGTACGGCTCGCAGCCGAACATGGTCCGCACGATCGAGCAGATCCTCGGCATCCAGCCGATGAACCAGATGGACTACTCGGCCGAGCCGATGTACGCGGCGTTCACCGAACACCCGAACTTCGCTCCCTACACGGCCGAACCGAACCAGATCCCGCTGACGCTCGGCGTTCCCGGATACGAAGCGACGGCGGTGCCGCAGTCGATGCGCCACACCTACGACGCCTGGCAGAAGTGGCGCAAGCGCCAGCGCTTCCAGGGCCTCGACGGCAGGCCCGACTCGTCCCAGCCGCTGCAGCTCGATCGCTACGACTGGTACGCGACCCACGGTTGGAAGCGCGCCTACCCCGGCGATCCGAGGATCTACGCGCCCGAAGACGTCCCCGGCCACAGGTTGCCGGGCGCCGTCACCGGAGGCTGACCCCGACGAGGTGGCCCGCCGCTCAGCGGGGTGGCGGGCCACCCGGACGTCCGTCCCCCATACGGCTATAGGAAGCCCCCAGTTAGTCGATATTAAGTACGGTGGGTACCGCCGTGTCTACGTCCCTGTTCGATCGCGCCGAGGAGGTCGACGCTCTGCGGCAGGCGGTCGAGGCGGCGGCGGAGGGCGGCGGCGGCGTCACCCTGATCGAGGCGCCTCCCGGCTTCGGCAAGACGAGCCTCTGCGAACTCGCCGCCGTCGAAGCGTCGGGGCGGGGAGTCGAGGTGCTGGCGGCGCGGGGGACGGAGTTGCAGGAGCAGGTGCCGTTCGGGCTCGCGCGGGTGCTGCTGCGGATCTCCCCGGGGGAGCTCGGTGCCTCGCCCGACCGCGGCCTCGCGACGATCGAGCAGCTGGCTTTCGCCTGCTTCGAGCGGGTGGTCGGCGCGGATGGGGAGGAGGGAACCCCGCACCTCCTGATCGTCGATGACGCGCAGTGGGCCGACCGGCTCTCGGCCGCCTTCCTCGCCCACCTGATCGCCCGCTCCGAGGGCCTGCCGATCGCCTTCCTGGTCGCCTCGCGCCCCGAGCGCAGCGCGGGCCACGGGCTGATCGACGAGCTGGCGCGCTCGCCCGCCACGCGACTCCTCCGTCCCGGCCCACTCGGCCCCGACGCGACCGCGGCGGTGGTCCGCGAGGAATGCGGCGAAGAGGTGGCGGCATCGCTGATCGACGCCTGCCTCGAGTCGAGCGGCGGCAGCCCGCTGCTGGTACGAGAGCTTGCCCGCGAGCTCGCCGCCGCCGGGCCTTCGGCCGACGTCGCGACCGTCCGCGATGCCGCCCCGGCGACCGTCATGCGCGCCGTCATCTCCCGCCTCGCGCACCTCGGCGCCGGTCCCGCGGCCCTGGCCGAGGCGGTCGCGATCCTCGAGGGCTCGGGCTCGCTCGAGGCTGCCGCCGAGCTCGCCGGCCTCGACCCCGAGACCGCCGGGGACGCCGCCGACGCGCTCGCCGAGGCCGGGCTCCTGGCGAGCGACGAGCCGCTCGACTTCGCCCAGCCGCTGATCGGCGCTGCCCTCCGCGCCGAGATGGGCCCCTTCGCCCGCGCCCGCGCCCACCGGCGTGCCGCCGCCGTCCTGGAGGCCGAGGGCGCGCCGGTCGAGACCGTCGCCGCGCAGCTCCTCCACACCCGCCCGGCCGGCGACGCCGAGACCGTCTCCTGCCTGCGCGAGGCGGCGGCGCTCGCTCTAGGCCGCGGCGACGCGACCACCGCGGCGGGGCTGCTCGATCGAGTCCTCGACGAGCCGCCGCCCGAGCCCGAGCGCGGCGAGGTCCTCGCCGAGCTGGCCGAGGCCGAGGCGACCGCCGGGATCCCGGCCGGCGCCGAGCATCTCGCCGAGGCGCTCGAGCTGCTCGACGATCCGACCCGCCGGATCGCGGTCTGCACTGCGCTCGCCCGCACCCTCCACCGCGCCGGTCGCCTGGCGGAGGCGACCCGCATCGCCGACCTCGGCCGCGGCGCCGCCGCCCCCGAGGACCCCGCCGTCGCCGAGTTGACCGCCGCCTGGGTCGCCTCGGCGATGCTCTACGCGGAGCTGCACGCGGAGCTCGAAGCCCGCCTCGTGCCCATCGTCGAGCGCGCCCGTGAAGGCGAGTTGCCGGCATCGCCTTCGCTGGCCGCGGCGCTCGGCGCCTGGCTGGCCTACCGCGACGAGCCGGCGCCGCTGATCCGTCGGCTCGCGCTCGCCGCTTTCGCCGCCGACCCGATGGTCGACGGCGATCCGCGCGGCGCGGCGCTCGGCAACGCCGCCCTCGCGCTCCACTCGATCGACCTGCTCGACGAGGAGACGAGGCTGCTCGATGACGCGGTCGCCGTCGCCGAAGCGCGCGGCGCGGTGATCGCCCGCTCGGTCGCGCTTCATTTCCGCGGGATGGCGGCGCTCGAGCGCGGCGACCTGGACCGGGCACTGACCGACGCCGAGCGGGCGCTCGACGTCCACCGGTTCGGTTGGGACGCGCCGGCCTGGAGCTCGCGCACGCTGACCTTCATCCACATCGCCCGCGACGACCTGGCCGCGGCGGCGGACGCCCTGGCGGTGGGCGCGGGCGACGACGTCGGCCCCGCCGAGCGGATGCTCGTGCTGGAGGCGCGGGCGGCGCTGCGGCTGGCGGAAGAGCGGTCGGAGGAGGCTCTCGACGACGCGCTCGAATCGAACCGGCTGGCGCGCGAGGTCTTCGGCGTGACGAACGCGCGGCTCTTCCGCGCCTCGACCCTTGTTCCGGTCGCCGCCGCGGCCTGCGGCAAGGCCGACCTCGCGCGCGAGCGGGCGGCGGAGACCCTGGCCCTGGCGCGCGAGGCAGAATCGCCGCGCGCGCTCGGCGAGGCGCTGCGGGCCGCCGCCGCGGCCGCGCCGACGGAGGAGCGGACCGCGCTTCTGGCCGAGGCGGTGACCGTCCTCGAGACCTCGGCGGCGCGCCTGCCACGAGCCCGCGCGATGCTGGAGCTCGGTGCCGCCGAGCGGGCGGCAGGGCAGCGCGAGCGCGCTCAGGAGACGCTCCGCGCGGCACTCGAGCTGGCCGACGAGATCGGCGCGCCCCGCCTCGTCGCCGAGGCTCGTGAGGAGCTGCGCGGCCTCGGCCGCCGGCCTCGGCGTGCCGCCCGCAGCGGCGTCGACGCGCTCACCCCGAGCGAGCGGCGGGTCGCCGACCTCGCCGCGAGGGGGCTCTCCACGCCGCAGATCGCCCATCGCCTGGTCATCACCCGGAAGACCGTGGAGAGCCACCTCGGCCAGGCGTACCGCAAGCTCGAAATCGGCGGGCGGGCGGAGCTGGCGCCAATCCTCGGGGAGCGGGCCGCCAAAGATCAGGGAGCGTCCCCGTAGAGAACGACGTTGCCGGCGGCCGATACTGCCGCCGTGTATGGACTCGCCACCGACGACCGTCACGGTGGAACTCGACCTGCGGATCGGCAGCGAGCCGATCGCGGGCGAGTTGCGGCCCGCGACCGGCCCCGCCCGGCCGTTCGTCGGCTGGATGGCGCTGGTCCGCACGCTCGAGGACGCGATGAACCCAGTCGATTCAGAGGAGAGCCAGTGATCGCCATCCGCCGTGCCTTCTGTCCCCGCCGCCGCCCCGCGGCGGCCTTCGTCGTGCTCTGCCTCGTGGCGGCGTCGGCCTTCGCCGCCGTCCCGTCCCTCGCCGCGGCGAAGCCGAAGCACCAGGGGCGCACGGCGGAGGCGCGGATCTTGGCGCCGAAGCGCGACGCCCGGACCACGGGAAAGACGCTCCACGTTCGCGTGCGCACCTCGGCCAAGGCCCCCTTTTCCGTTCAGGTCGACGGCACCGACGTCACGAACCGCTTTCACCGGCACGGCAAGTTCCTGGAAGCCACCTTGCGGCGCGGTAGCGACTACCGGGTCGGCGAAAACCTCCTCGCGGTGACCGTCGGCAAGGGCGCCCGCGCCCTCCCGGCGACGACGTCCTTCGTCTCCCTGAAGCAGGCGAAGGGCCTCCTGAAGGTGACGAAGCTCGCCGCCCACGGGTCCGCGCCGTTGCGCTTCCGCATCCGCGCCTCGGCGTCGCTCGTCGGCTTGCGGGTCACCGTCAACGGCAAGAGATATCCGCTCGGCGCGGCCGAAGGCAGGCGCCGCTGGACGATCGCGATCGGTGCCTCCGACGGCGCCCGCTACGGCTCCAACTCGATCGTCGCCGCCGCCGAGCGCGAGGGCAGCAAGCGCTTCGACCGCGAACGCCTCCGCTTCCACGTCGACCGCGGCGCGCCGTTGGCGGGCGCCGGCGCCGACCAGGTCACCCGCACCGGCAAGGTCGTCATCCTGCGTGGCGGCTCGACGGTGGCGGGGACCCGGAAGGGCTCGCTGCTCTACCGCTGGAAGATCACTGCCAAGCCACACGGCTCGCACGCGCGGATCGCCGACGGGACCAGCAAGGAAGCTCGTCTACTCCCCGATCTGCCGGGCGACTACAAGGTGCGACTGGTGGCGGCGCGGGTCAGCGCCAAGGTGGCCGCCGAAGACCGCGAAAGCGGTAAGGCCGCGACGGCATCGGCCACCGAAGCGGCGACGCAGCCGACCTGCCTCGAATGGGCCTCGACGCCGCTGGTCCCGGCGAGCAGCGGGTCGGCCTCGGCGAGCGCGGTGAAACCCGGCTCGGAAGGCGAATCCGAATCGGCCAGTCTGCCGTTCGATTCGCTCGAAGCGCCGCCCTGCGTCACCCCGGTCGGCGAACTGACGCCGCCGCCGCTGCCCTTGCAGGTCCAGGGATCGCTCGGCAGCGACGAGGTCGAGGTCGAATCGCGGCCCACCGAATCGCCGATGGGCTGGCCGATCGAGACGCTCGCCGAAGATGGCAGCACCCGGGTCGGGCCGCAGACGTTCCCGAAGCAGAGCGGCTGGGTCCACATGGTCGTCCTCGGCTACAAATCGCTGACGCCGGTCAGCACGACCACCGGCAACCAGGTCTTTCAGCTGGATGAAGGCGCGGCATTGAGGACCGCGGTGGAACACACCACCGACGAACAGCTCGTGATCCTCACCGGCATGGGCCAGGCACAGCCGACCCCGGCGCTCGCGCCGCGGCCGGTCGAACAGGAAAAGGCGCTGGGTGAAGCACTCAGGCTGCTCGGCATCCCGAGCGCCGAGGACCAGCCGCTACGGGCGGCGATCGAAAGCGGCAGGTGGTCGGTGATCGGGACGCGCGAACAGCCCGGGCGCAGCCACACCAACCTGCACAGCCTCGGCCAGCAGCCGGTCGAAGGGATGCCGGGGACCATCCCCGGCACCCTCAACGGGTGGATGCAAGGGGTCCTCAGCAACGGCGCCTTCAACTTCATCTCCCAGGAAGCGATCCCGTTCGACACCAAAGCCGAAGGGTCGTCCAACACCGTCAGCGTGTTCGAGGTCGGCAAGGAAAAGATGACCTCGGAAACGATCGTGAACGGGTCGCTCGCCCTTCACATCGGGGTCTTCGACCTAGACCAACCGAACGGCCTGCCGAAGGCGGTCGCCAACTACACCGACGTGATCGACAACCCTTACGTCAGCACGAATCAGGCCGGCGTGGAGGCCGCCGCGCGGCAGCTCGAACAGTGGCGCGACGAGGAGCCGAACGTGCTGATCGTGATGCAGACCTTCGGCGAAGAAGCGGTCGGCCAGAATACGGCGCCGTGGGCCTCGCGATACTGGGTCAACGACGCGCTGATCCCGGAAAGCAAGCGCGGCCTGCTCGAATGGGACAAGCAGCCCTACCTGAGCGCGAAGAACGAGTCGGAACTCACTCGCAAGCAGGACGAACGGTGGAATCCGGGTTACCCGACCGTCGCCGGGCAGGTCGGCGCCCTGACCAGCGAAGTCGGACACGACCTGGTCGCGATGCTCGGCGCCGGCAATGCCAAGAAGGTGGAAGTGACGAGGCTGACGATGGTCGCCGAAAACCATCCGGAAACGACCGGATCGAGCTACGTCGACGGCTACGCGGCGCCGAGCCCGGGGCGGCTCTCCGGTGTGCTGGTCCGTAACGCACGCGGCGGCCTCGAAGTGGAGAGCGGTTCCGGCCTGCCCCCGGTCGTCGGCGAAAGCTTCCGCGAACTCGTCTTCTCCGGTCCACCCACCCCGTTCCCGTACTCGTCCGGCGCGGAAAACGAAAAGGCGCTCGAATATCTCGCCGGGGAACTCTGGGAAACCGAACACTACAAATCGCCTCGCGAAGCGTATTTGAAGAAGCCGAGTGACGAATGGGGTGCCGAGGAACGCCAGTTGGCAAAGGTGAGGTACGAAGCGGGCAAGGGTTTCGAACTCCACACCTTCAACGTGGTGAAGAGTCAGCTCGAAAGAGAGATGAACGACCTGGCGAGGATCCAACGGGCGATCACGAACTGGCGCAACCTGTTCAGCGAAGTGAAATCCGCCGCTCTGGTCAACGCGGAGAGCATCGGCGCGAAGCTGGTCAAGCAGGTCGAAGAAGACGCGAAGAAGAAGCCGACGGCGGAAGCGGAAATCAACCCGCAGGCGGTGATCTCCGAGGCGCTCTACATCGTCGGCGACCTCTCCGGCTTCCCGGAGGACACCGAGGCGCTGAAGATTCCCGAGTTGGTCGGGATGGTGGCGAGCAGTATGGGCCTGGCCGAGGAACTGACGCCCGAGGAACCGGAGCAGGCCGAGGGCACGAACTCGGACCTGATCCGTGCCGAGGGCACCGAAATCGGCACCGCCCTCTACAAACGCCTCGAAGCGGTGTCCCGCTCCCTCGTTCACATGGAAGCGATCTTCGCCGCCGATTGGGGCAAGATGCAGAAGGCGGCGCGCCTCGCGCCCGGCGTCTGGTCTTACGAAGGCACGGAAGAAGACGAACTGATCCAGTCGTTGGCGACGGGGGCAAAGACGGAGATCTTCGAAGCGCTGCTCCCGATGGCCTACACGCAGTGGGTGATCGCTCCGTATCAGACATTCCTGATGACGAACGGGCCGGAACCGCCGGGCAACAACTACGTCTGTCGTCACTGGCACGAAACCCGCACCGCCGACGTGAAGCCGTTCGCGGGGGAGCCCGAAGAAGGGTTGAGCACCGCGATCTACCGCCCGTTCGACGAGCCCGGCTCGAGTGCGTTCCCGGCCAAGCCGTTCACCACTCCGTTCACGATCCGCGCGCTGAAGAGCGACGCCGACGCGATGGAAGTGCGGAAGGTCGACGAAATCACCGAATCCGAAGACGGGATCGAAATCCACCACGGCGGCGCCAACCCGCCCGAGTCGCTGATGGAAGGCCTGTTCAAGGCGCCGGTCGGCGAAAACCTGCCGGCCTTCCCGAAATTCCTCGGCATGAACAAGACCGCGTTCTACGCGGGGTACGGCGAGGGCCCGACCGAGTGGAAGCGGGTGATCTGCGCCCAGGGATAGGCCGATCGGCTTGGCTCAGCGTGTGTAACGGCGGAGGGCGGGGGCCGTCAGGGCGCCGACGAGGAGGCGGCCGGCGGCGGGCATCGCCGCGCGCCACTCCTCGTCCGGGGTGATCTCGACCGCGCCCTGGCGGAAGCGGTTCGGGTTGCCCGCGGCGGTGTGGTCGGCACTCAGGTGGACGGTGCGGTCGCTCACAGGATTGGGGCGTCCGGACTCGCCGAGGAACTCGAGGACATCGTCGACGGCGGCGGCCGGATCGGCGGCGAAGTCGCGGTAGTGAAGGGCCCGGTAACGGGCACCGGTGGGGCGATGCAGGCCGGTGAGGGCGTTGATCGCCGACCACTCGGCGCTCGTGCGCAGGAGGCTGTGGCGGTTCATGTCGGCGCCGTTGCCCGGGTTGAACCTGCGCCGCTGCCACGACCAGGCCACGGCCCGGCTGTCGCGGACGAGGTGAAGGACGTGAAGGTCGAGGGCCCCCTCGAGGCCGCGCAGCGCGTAGCCGTGGGAGACGTCCTTGGAGGAGTCGATCAGCACCGCTGCGCCGGACTCGGCGGCGATCGCCCCGTACAGGCCGCGCAGCACGTCGCGGTAGAGGTCGACGTCGCGGCGCCGGCGGCGCGTGCCGAGCCGTCCGCCGAGCTGCGGCAGCAGCCACCACCGGTCGACCCGCCGCTTCAGCGCCATGACCTCGGCGAGCTTCCTCCCCTCCAAACGGCCGAAAGCCCGCCGCGTGACCGCGATCCAGAAGTCGCACTCGCGAAACGGCTCGCCGCAGCCGCAGCGGCGATTCTCGACGAAGCCCTCCTGGAAGACGTGGCGCAGCTCGCCGACCGAGAGGAAGCCCGGAACCTGCCCGAGCACCCGGTCGAGCAGGGTGCTGCCGCTGCGCCCGTAGCCACCGATGAAGAGCACCTTCAGGGGCGTGCGTCCGTCGCTCAGCATGGGAGGCCTCCCTTCGGTTCGAGCGTCGCCCGTCCCAGGGCCAGGAGCGCGGCGCCGTAGTAGGTCGGTTCCGCCTCGACGTCGGCTTCGGCGCCCGCCAGCCATTCGCCGGCCGCCGCGCCTTCGCCGGCCGCCGCGCTCGCTGCCGCCGCGGCGACGAGCAGTGGCGGCCCCGGCGACCCGCCGCGCGGTTCGCCTTCCAGCGTGTAGATCGCGGCCGGTTCGTCGGCGACCTTGCCGTCGAAGAAGCCGGCGGCGCGGGCGGCGAACGGGGTGTCGCGCCCGTCGCAGCTCGCCGCCTGCCAGAGCGGCACCCGCACGGCGTCGTAGCCGAAGAGCGCCTCGCCGCCGCGTCCAGGAGGCCCGGTCGGCTTCGCCGTCCCGTCGGATTCGACCACCGCCCAGTCGGGTGCAAGGCCGGTGGTGCGTTCGGTCAGCTGCCCGAGGACTTCGCGGCTCGTTTCGCCGAGTTGCTTCCAGCGCGGGTCGCCGGAAGCCCGGCCGAGCGCGCCGAACGCGGCGGGGGTGAAGTAGCTGGGGTCGACGACGGCGGGGAAGGTATCGGCCCAGTCGCCCGCGACGAGTAGCGAGCGGCTGTCGAGGGAGACCGTCTCCCCTTCGAGGATCGCGTTGGCGAGTTCGAGGCCTTCGCGGCGGTATGCGACGCGGCCGAAGCGTTCGGCGGCGAGCAGCAGCGCCCAGGCGGCATCGAGGTCGGCGTCGGCGGCCGAGTCGGTCGAGGCGACCTTGCCGTCTTCCCAGTGCCAGGCGAGGAGGCCGTTCGGTTGGCGCAGGTTGTCGCGCGTCCACTTCCAGACGCTTTCGAAGGTGTCGGGTTCATGGGCGACGACGGCGAGCAACATCCCGTAGGCCTGGCCCTCGCTGACCGTGTCCCCGCCTTGGTCGGTCCGGCTGACCCGCCCGTCGGATTCGGCGTAGCCGTCGAGGAAGGAGCGCGCCGCGCCGACCGCGTCGGGCCGGGGCGCCGGATCGGATCCCCCGGCGCGGAGCAGCACGACGAGGGCGACGACGGCGGCCGCCGCGCCGATCGCGGCGACGGCGAGCCAGGGGCGGGTGGGATCGGCGAGCGGGGGGCGGCGCCTCACCGGTGCGCCTCCGCGATCTGCTCGTCCCGGCGCGGCGGGTGCTCCTCCTCCGCCGCGCGCTCGTCCGCCTCCGGTTCGGGGCCGCCGTCGCGCATCAGCGCCCAGCGGGCGCCGCTCGCCAGGACGGTGACGTGGAGAAGGGCGAAGGCGACGTTGTTCAGCGTGCTCGGCGAGCGGTGATGGATCAGTCCCCAGAGTGAGCCGACGACGAGCGCGGCGATCACCAGCAGGGTCGGCGCCGCGGCGAGCGGCTGGCGGGCGCCGGCTCCCTGCTTCGGGGTGACGACGAAGCGCCCGGCGCGCCGGGTCAGCGCCGCCAGCGAGGCGAGGATCTGCACCCAGAAGGTCGCCGCCGCGAGGGCGAAGCCGGCGAAGGTGTAGGTCCCCCGCCCGGCCACGACGACCATCGCCAGCGCGGTACAGAAGTAGGGGGCGAAGTGGAGGACGAACTGGTCGGCGGAGGCGGCGGCGATCGGCTGGGCACCGGTGAAGATGCGGATCAGCGGGAACGACATGTAGGCGAGGAGCGCCCAGCCGGAGAGGAAGTAGGCCGACGACAGGAGGTAGTGGACCCGCTTGCGCAGCGGCAGCCGCGCGCGCAGCACTCGGCCGATCGCCCCTAGGCAGCCGCGCGCCCAGCGGCGTTGCTGTCCGACGTAAGAGGCCATGTCCTCCGGGCCGAGCCCGACCGCGAGCACCTCCGGCAGGTAGCGCGTCTCCCAGCCGCGCTCGTGCATCTTCACCGAGAGCACGAAGTCCTCGGTGATCGAGTCGGTAGGGAAGCCACCCACCGACTCCAGCGCCGTGCGGCGGAAGAGGACGTTCGTGCCGCAGCAGAACATCGCCTCGTCGGCGGCCTTGCCGCGGGAGATCGCGCCGAAGAAGAGCGCCTGCTGCGCCCAGGCCGCGGCCGCGATCCCACCACGCCGCGAGTTCGCGTAGTACTGGGGGGTCTGGACGAAGGCGACGCGCTCGTCGGCCATCGGCTCCAGCGTGCGCTCGAGGAACTCGGGGCGCGGCACGTGGTCGCAGTCGAGCACGGCGACGTAGGGCGAGCCGGTCGAGAGCAGCGCCGAGTTGATGTTCCCGGCCTTCGCGCCCGCGCTCTCCTCGCGCGCCACATAGCGGGCGCCGAGCCGCGCCGCCATGGACGCGACCTCCGGGCGGCAGCCGTCGTCGAGCACGCTGACCACCAGCCTCGCGCCGCGCATCTCGAGCGCCGCGCGCACCGTCGGTTCGAGCACCGGCAGCGGCTCGTCGAAGGTCGGGATCAGGACGTCGACCAGGGGCGGGGTCCCGTCCCGGGACGCGGCCCGGCGCGCCGCAGGCCGCCGGCGGTCCCGGCGCGTCACCGTCCACCAGAAGCCGGTCGCCTGGAAGAGGTTGAAGAGTTCCGCCGCGACGAGGATCCCGAAGAGCAGCGGCACGCCGACCCGCCCCGGCTGCAGCAGCCAGCCGAAGTACCAGAGGGACAGCGGGATCATGCAGAGCACCAGCAGCCGCAGGCGGCGCGGCGGCGCCGCGTCCGGGCTCCAGTCCGGCGGCAGTAGGCGAGGGTCGATGGTGGGGCGGTTGCCGCTCATCGGAACTCCCACACCTCCACCTGGGAGAACTTCATCCGCTTGACCAGTTCGCGTTCGCCGCGCAGCTTGGTCAGCGCCTTGCGGGTCGCCTGGTCGTTCGCCTTGTCTTCGAAGAAGCTCTCCAGCAGGAAGACGCGTGGCACCTTCTTCGCCGGCATGTTCGGCCCGAGGCGCCGCGTCTTCAGGCCCGGCGGGTAGTAGGCGACCAGGTTGTTGAGGTCGTGCGGCATGTACATGAGCACGTCCTTGGGGCCGGAGCGCCGGTCGATTTCGTGCAGCGCGCCTTCGAAGTCGTAGCTCCGCGGGTTGGTCCCGTTCCACTCCTGATCGGCGAGGCCGAGGCCGAAGGCGGCGATCGCGCCGACGGCGAGGACGGCCCGCCCGCGCGACGTGTGCGGCCAGGTGGTGACGGCGCGCGCCCCGAGCAGGAGCAGGAACGGCACCGCGGTGAGGTTGTAGCGGACCTCGAAGAGGAAGGGCTGGTTCAGCGCCAGCGCGGTCAGCATCGCGGTCGGGACGAGGACGCCGGCGAGGAGCAGCAGCGTCGCCCGCGAGCGGCCGCGCCCGAGCAGCATCAGCGCCAGCAGGATCAGGAGCGGCCAGAGCGCCGAGAGGTTGGCCATGGTGGCGTTCGAGTGGTAGCCGAAGACCGCCCAGATCCCGTTGGTGATCGCGGCGTAGAGGCTGATCTGGTTTTCGGTGCCGCCGACCTGGCTCGGTGCGTCGAACCCCTTTCCGGCCGCCTGGTTGACCGAGAACTGGTGGTGGGCGAAGGGGACGAGGGGCGCGACCAGCGCCGCGATCAGGAGCGTCGCGAGGACACCGCCGATGACGAGGCGGGAGACGGGGCGTCCGGCCCGCTTCTGCTGCCAGGCGACGACGGCGATCGCCGTCTCGAAGGTCGCCATCGGCAGGAAGGCGAAGTACTGCGTCCAGGCGAGGGCCGCGCCGGCCAGCGCGTAGACGAACCAGTAACGAAAGCGGCCGGTCTCGAGCGCCTGGTGGAGCGCCCAGACGGCGACTACCGCGAGCAGCATCAGCTGCGCGTACATCCGCGCTTCCTGCGAGTACCAGACGACGATCGGCGCGACGACGGCGAAGCCCGCCGCGACGAGGCCGGTCGCCCGGTCGTACATCGCCCTGCCGGCGACGTAGAGCATCGGCACCAGCGCGGTCGCGGCGGCCAGGGACGGCAGGCGGAGCGCGAGCTCGGAGTCCCCGAACGCCCGCACGGTCGCCCAGAGCACGGTGAAGTAACCGGGCGGGTGGACGTCGGTGTCCCGCAGCACTTCCCACATCCGGTGGTAGGGCAGCTGCGTCTCGAACCAGCTGGTCGCCTCGTCGAGCCAGAGGCTGCGCGAAGCGAGCAGCCGCAAGCCGATCCCGACGAGCATCATCGCGCCGAGAATCAGCGCGGTCTGGACCCGGCGCCGGCGCGCCGGAGAGGGGAGGTGGGGTTCGAGGGCGCGGTTGATCGGGCGCTCGAGGACGGGGATGCGTTCGACGGTCAGGCCGGCGGTGAGGGCGGTGGAGGCGATCAGGGTCGAGAGGCCGACGCCTTCGGCGGAGTCGCCGATGGTGAAGAGCAGGGCGAGCTGGACGATGCCGGCGGCGAGGGCGATCCAGGGGACGCGCCTCGAGCCGCGGGCGACGGCGTCGGCCGCCAGCACCCGGGCCATGCCGAGCAGCGCCATCGCCAGCATGTAGAGGGGCAGGAAGGAGGCGACCGCGTCGAAGCGGCCGGGCCCGAAGGCGAGCGTGAGGAGCGGTTCGGCGGCGATCGCGGTGACCAGCGCGGCGCTCCCGCCGAGCAGCGCCGCGGTACCGAGCGCCGCGCCGAGCGCTCCGGCTTCGCCCGCCTTGGCGCGCGGCATGAGGACGAAGGGGATCGTCGCCGTGGCGAAGACCGCCGCGCCGCCGAGCGTCGAGATCGCCGCGAAGCGCGCCGCCTCGATCCCGCTCAGGGTCGCGTTGGCGAAGACGATGTCCTGGCACTGGACGACGGCGAGGAAGAGGAACGTGAGCGCCGCGAGTCGCCCCGCTCCGCTGTTCCTTTTGGCGCTGTGGACGCCAGAAGGAACAGCTGGCGCGACCTCGCCGGTGGGGCCGCGGCCGGCGCGGGCGACGGCGAGACCCGCGATGCCGCCCGCGACGACGCCGAGGGCGCCGCCGGCGACGCCGAGCGCGGCGGCGAGCGTGACCCCGACCGCGAGGCGCACCAGCGGTTCGGCGACGAGGCTGCCGGTCACCCAGCCGTAGGCACGCTCGCCGTAGAGGCGCCCGCGGTCGAGCTCGATCAGCGCGACCAGGGTGGGGGTCGTCGCCAGGGCGAGGGCGCTCGCGACCGAGAGGCCGAGCGCGGGCCCGAGCGCCACGGCGAGGACGGCGAGGCCGAGCGAGACCGGGATCGACGCGGTGAGCACCTTGCCGCGCCGGCGCCGCGCCCGCCCGGGGTCCAGGGCGCCGCCCGCTGCGAGGCTCAGCGACGGCACCGCGATCAGCAGGAAGAGGGCGAGGAAGGCGGCGAGCTCGGCGAAGCCGCGGGGAGTCAGCATTCGGGCCATCACCGCCGCGTAGATCAGGTTGCCGACCCCGGAGAGGATCTGACCGCCGGCGACCAGGGCCTGCTCGCGCACCGCCCCCCGGCTGGTGCGAAGGGAGGCGCCGGCCGCGCGGCGCAGGGCGATCGTGCCGGCGCTCATCGTTTCGGACCCCGCCGCAGCGGCAGTCCGGAAAGCTCCGTCACCTCGTCGCTCCGCCCTTCGGAGAGCAGCACCCGAAGCAGGCGGAAGCCCTCCTCGGCGGTCGCGATCTGGCCCTCGACCGCGTTCGGCAGCGCCGGCTCATGGTCGAGGGCGGCGGCGATCGCGGCCCGGACCTCGCCTGCCGAGGCGTCGGCTGCGACCAGCGGCTGGTCGAGCCGCCGCGCCAGGTCGGCGATCGCCGGTTCGCAGGCGACCGCGACCGCGGGGACGCCCGCCGCCGCGGCGGCGATCAGGGCGTGCGAACCGAGCGCGACGACGGCGCCCGCGGCGGTGATCGAGGCGTCGCCGGCGCCAAGGTTCGACAGTGGCGCGAGCACCGGCACCGGCGTCCCGACCCGTCCGGCGAGTTCGGCGACGAGACCGTGGTCGCGCCAGTCGACCGCCGCCGCGTGCCAAGGCTGGAGAGCGATCTCGACGCCGTCGGTGGCGAGCCCGTCGAGGGCCTCACCGAGCAGGGCGACGAGGTCGGCGGGACAGGCCCGGGCCTCGATCGCGACCACGACGCGGCGCGGTCGGACGGCGGCGGTCCCACCGTTGTCGCGCTCTCGCCCGTCGGTCCGCGGCCGCTTCCCGCCGGCGGCACCCCCGTCCTGGATGTCGAGCCAGGCCGGGTCGGCACCGATGCGGAACGGGCCCTCGACGCCGGCCGCCTCCAGATGGCGGGCGGAGAGCTCGTCGCGCAGCACGACCAGGTCGGCGCCGCCGAGGAGCCGCCGGCTCAGGCGCCGTTCCCAGGCGCTACGCCCGCCGCGGGCGGAGATGCCGAGCAGCGCCGTCGGCCGGCCGCGCAGCTTCGCCGCCGCGACCAGCGCGACCGCGGTCCACAGTCCCGGCCGGGTCCCGTCCCCGGCGCCGATCGACCAGCCGGCCAACACCGACGCGTCGGTGCCGGCGGCGGCGCGCACCACCGCCGCCGGCCGGCGCGCGTCGACGGTCCGGCAGCCGTGCGCGGCGCGGGTCGCGTCCGGGTCGCTGCTGGCCAGGACCGGGGCCCAGCCCGGCAGCGCCCGGCGGAAGGCGCCGAGCGTGGCGGCCTCGCTCGCCGCGGAGGGTCCGAAGTGGCCGGCCAGCAGGGCGCTAGGCACGGGCGACCTGCCCGTAGATCTCGGCATGGCGGCGGGCGACCGACTCCCAGGAGCGGTCCGCGGTCAACTCCGCCGAGCGTTGCCGCAGCGGCTCGAGCGCTGCCCGGTCGGCCGCCAGGGTGCGCAGGTGCTCGGCCAGCGCCGGCGCCTCGCTGGGGGCGACGAGCTCCTCCGGGCCGCCCATCACATCGGCCAGGGTCGGCGAGAGCAGTGCCGGCAGCCCGTGGCCGACGGCGAGCGCCAGCGCGCCGCTGGTCGCGAACGGCCGCCGGTAGAGGAACAGGGCGAGGTCGGCGCGGGCGAACCAGCGCGGCAGCTCCGCGTCGGGGACGTAGCCGGCGAACTCGGCGACGTCGGGCCAGCGCTCGCGCAGGGACTCGCCGAAGGGCACGCCCGCCTCGGCGAAGCGCGGGTGCTCGCCGCCGACGATCAGCAGGCGCACCCTCTCGCGCGCCAGCGAGGCCGCCTCCAGAGCCAGCTCCAGGCCCTTATAAGGAGCGAGGAAGCCGAAGCAGAGCAGCGTCAGGCGTAAGTCGCCCTCGCTTTCGGCCTCGCCGTCGCCGGCGGTCGTGCTCGTGGCGGGAGCGGCGGACGCGACGCCCTCGACCCCGTGGGGGACGACGGTCGCGTCGCGGACCAGCGGGGCGAAGGCGGGCTCATGGACGATCACCCGTCGGGCGAGCCGCCCGATCGTCGCCTGCACGCCGGCCAGTCCGGCCCGCACCGCCTGGCGCGGAGCCCGCACCTGGTGCATGCGCGCGAACTCGTCGTCGACCCCGGCCGGATCGACCGCGTGGTGCATCGTCACCACCGGGCCGACGCCCCCGGCGCGCAGCATCCCCAGTCCGGGGACGAGGCCCGGCATCGCGGCGGCGCCGCCATAGAGGAAGAGCTCGTGCTGCACGTGGACGACCGGTGCGCCGGTGGCAAGGGCGACGCGGGCGGCGTTCGGGAGCGCGTTCGGGCCGCGGCTGAAGGAGCGCTCGACCGTGATCGCGCCGCCGCCTTCGCGTCCGGCGGGCAGGTCGGGCTCGGTCGGCGCGACGACCGTCACCCGCAGGCCGCGCTCGCCCAGCGCCTGGGCGAGGTTACCGGCGTAGGTGGCGACCCCGCTGCGGCCGGCATGCCCGCGGTCGATGGGTGGGTAGGGGCTGATCATCACCAGGTCAGGCCGCGGCACGTCGTTCCTCCGTGTCGGGCTCGGCGCTGGGGAGCGGCCCCGGCGCTGCGGCTGCGCTCGGGTCCCGCTCGCCCTCGGTCTCCACCGGGATCACCCGGTGGTGCAGCCAGAGGCGCAGGGTCGAGGCGGCCATCCGCCGTGCGTCGGCCGCGGCCCGCAGCCGCGATCCCTCGCGGTCGATCCAGATCGTCGGCACGGTCTCGATCCGATAGCCGAGCCGGCGCGCCACCAACAGCAGGTCGACGTCCAGCAGGAAGTCGCGCGAGGTCAGGAGCGGCAGCATCCGCTCCATCGCCGCCCGGCGGAAGACCTTGGCGCCGCACTGGGTGTCGGCGTAGGGGAGCCGGAACAGGCGCCGCACCCAGAAGGCGAAGCCGGCGCTGGTCATCTCGCGCGCCAGCCCGCGCCGCGCGGGCAGCACCGAGGCGGGGTGCTTGCGACTGGCGATCGCCCCGTCGCTGCCGCGGGTGGCGTCGATCAGCCGCAGCATCTCGCTCGGCGGCGTCGCCCCGTCGGCGTCGACGAACCCGACCAGGTCGGCATCGCAGCGGCGGAAGGTCTCCATCAGCACGCCGCCCTTGCCGAGCTTCGGATACTCGACCGTGACGACCCGCGGATCGCGCGCGGCACGGGCGGCGACGACGTCGGCGGTGCGGTCGGTGCAGCGGTCCAGGGCGACCAGGAAACGCATGTCCGGCCCGCCGCAGCGGGACAGGTAGGCGTCCAGCATCGGGCCGATGCGCTCCTGCTCGTTGTGGGCGGGAATGACGATGTCGACGCGCATACGGACCTCCTTCCGGGTGGGGTGTGGTCGTGCGTCAGGCGGCGAGCGCCCTGACTACCCCAACGGGACGGCCCTACACGTGTCGTGGCGAAACGCCGAGATTCCCCCGACCTGGGGGGCGAGCTTTAATCCGGGTCTCAGGCGGCGGAGGATGCCTGCAGCGACAGGTACTCGTGGATGACGCGGACGGCCATCGATCCCTCGCCTACCGCCGAGGCGACCCGCTTGATCGAGCCGGACCGGCCGTCGCCGACGGTGAAGACACCGGGGAGACTGGTCTCGAGGGGGAGGGCGGGGCGGCCGATGGCGCCGGCGGTGCCGCCGAGGTGGGTGACCTCGAGGTCGACGCCGGTGAGGAGGAAGCCGTCGTCGTCCTTGGCGAGGGCGCCGTCGAGCCACTCGGTGCAGGGGTCGGCGCCGATGAAGACGAAGAGGCCGCCGCAGCCGAGGTCGCGGCGCTCGCCGGTGCGGTTGTCCTCGACCACGATGCCGTCGAGCGCGTTGCCGCCGCCGACCTCGCGCACCTCGGTGTGGACGAGGAGCTCGATGTTGTCGATCGACTCGATCTGGTCGACGAGGTAGCTCGACATGCCCTTGCGCAGGTCGCCGCCGCGCAGGAGGAGGTAGACGCGCTCGACCGTGCCGGAGAGGAAGACCGCCGCCTGGCCCGCCGAGTTGCCACCGCCGACCACTGCCGCGGCGGTGCTGCCGCACATCCGCGACTCGACCATCGTCGCCGCGTAGAAGACGCCGGAGCCGTTCAGCCGCTCGATCCCCTCGACCGGCAGCTGCCGGTAGCTCGCCCCGGTGGCGAGGACGACCGTGCGCGCCGCCAGTTCGTCGCCGCTGTCGAGCGACACCACGTAGCGGCCGTCCTCGAGGCGCAGGCTCTCGGCCCGCTCGGGCACCGCGGTGCGCAGCCCGAAGCGGCGCGCCTGGGCGATCGCCCGGTCGGCGAGGTCCGATCCCGAGACGCCCGCCGGGAACCCGAGGTAGTTCTCGATCCGCGAGGAGGTGCTCGCCTGGCCGCCGAGTGCGACCGCATCGACGAGGATCGTCGAGAGCCCCTCGGTCGCCGCGTACACCGCCGCGCCCAGGCCGCCCGGCCCGCCACCGACGATCAGGCAGTCCCACGCTTTCTTCGCCGTCTTGTTCGGGGCGCGGAGGTTCAGCGCCGTCGCCGCCTCGAGGATCGTCGGCGCGCGGAGCACCTTCTCACCGCTGACCAGCATCGGCAGCTCCTCCGCCGCGGGCGGCTCGCCGTCGAGCGGGAAGACGATGCCGTCGTCACCCTCGATGTCGATGAAGCGGTGCGGCACCCGGTTGCGGGTGAGGAACTCGCGCAGTTCTCGCGTACCCGGGTCGGTGCCGTAGCCGATCTGCCGGGCGCCGGTCTCGGCCTCGATGATCGTCGCCCGCCGGCTCACCAGCGCGTTCATGATCAGGTCGCCGAGCCGGGTGTCGCGGGACACCACGTCCCGCAGCGCCTCGCGGGGCACGAAGATCCCTTCGCCCGCTTCCGCCACCTTCGCCGTCAGGAGCGCCGGTTCGAGCGTGATCAGGTTCAACTCGCCCGCGAACTGGCGCTCGCCGTAACGGACGACGACCTGCTCCTGGCTGGTCCCCGCCCCGTCGATGATCTCGACGCAGCCGCTGAGCACCACCAGCAGCTCGTAGTCGAGGTCGCCGGGGGAGAAGATGACCTGGCCCTCGGCGAGCTTCTCGCGGCGGCCGGCCGCTTCCATCGTCTCGATCTGACCCGGGTCGAGGCGAGGGAAGATGACGTCTGACTCTTCGCCGAGCGGGCGCGGCGGGGTACTCATGCAGCTAAAGGTAGCGTTGGCGTGTGCCGACGAGGACCGACGAGCAGCACGCGCGACTGATGGAGGGCCTGGCGGCCTCGATCCGCGAGAAAGGGCTTGCCGGGACGCAGGTCTCCGACATCGTCCGCCACGCGCGCGCGTCGCGGCGCACCTTCTACAACCACTTCGAGGACAAGGAAGCGTGCTTCGTCGAGTTGATGACGACGCTGGCCGACGCGTTCCTCGCCGAGGTCGACCGGGCGATCGACCGCGAGGCGCCGATCGAAACGCAGATCGAGCAGGCGATCGACACCTACCTCGGCCTGGTCACCGGCGACCCGGCGCTGATGTCGACGTTCGCCAGCCCGGCGCTCGGCGAGCGCACGGTGCTGGCGCAGCGAGAAGGGTTCGAGCGCTACGCCGAGCTGATCGTCTCGGTGGTGAAGGGGGACTCGGCGCGCGACCCGCGCGTGCGGCCCATCTCGATCGAGCGCGCCTACATGCTGGTCAGCGGCCTGCACCAGACGCTGGTGCGGGCGCTGGTCCGCGGTGAGGACCTCGGCCCGGCGTCCTACGAGTTCAAGGCGGTCATCACGGCCGCGCTCTCGGGCTCCTCGGCCTGAGCGGCGAACGGCCGCCGGCGCACCACCGCCGCGCCGCCCTCCGAGGGCGCGAAGGCGACGCCGCGGAAGCTTTCGCGCTCGCCCGGCTCGCTCGTCGGCTGCAGCTCGAAGCTCCGCAGGAGGGTGCGCAGGACGACGTCGATCTCGAACTGGGCGAAGGCGGCGCCGAGGCACCGACGCATGCCGCCGCCGAAGGGGATCCAGGCGTAGGTGTCGGGCTTCTTGTCGACGTAGCGGTCGGGTTCGAAGCGGTTGGCGCGCTCGTGGAAGCGGCCGTCGTGGTGGAGCGGGGCGATCCCGGTGACCACCCGGGACCCGGGCGGCAGCGTCCACTCCCCGAGTTGGAAGGGCTTCATCACCAGGCGCGCGGTCGCGTTGATGACCGGGCGGACGCGGAGGACCTCCTCGGCCGTCGCGATGCGTAGCGCGTTCTCGTCCCCGCGCGCCTCCTCCTCGAGGCGGTGCAGGATCTCCGGGTGGCGGCGCAGGCGCTCGACGCTCCAGGCCAGCGCGGAGGCGGTCGTCTCGTGCCCGGCGACCAGCAGGGTGAGGAGCTCGTCGGCGAGCGCCGACTTGTCGACGGCGTCGCCTTCGGCGAGGAGCGCCCGCAGCATCAGCGCGAGGATGTCGATCCGCTCGTCGAGCCCGGGGTCGGCGAGGTGCTGGTCGACCAGGGTTCCGGCCAGCCGCATGTACTCGGCGTGCATCCGCTTCCAGCGGGCGCCGGGGCTGCGCCGGCCCCAGTCGCGGCGGAGGATCGGCGTCGTCACCAGGCGCTGGCCGAGCGTCGTCATCGGCGGCAGCAGCTTTTCCAGTTCGGCCAGCTCGCGGCCGGCGGCGCCGAACACCGCGCGCAGGATGATCCGCAGCGTGATCGTCTGGAAGGAGCCGATCGAGGCGAACTCGACGCCCTCCGGCCAGGACGCCATCTCCCGCAGGGCCTCCTCTTCGATGATCGACTCATACGAGCGCATCCGCTCGCCGTGAAAGGGCGGCAGGAGCATCCGCCGCTCGTTCAGGTGCTCGTCTTCGTCCATCGAGAAGAGCGACCCGGGCCCGAGGATTTCCCCGAGCGGGTTCTTCCCCCCGTGCAGCACGTCGGGCTTCGCCGTGTAGACCGCTTTCACCAGGTCCGGCCGGGTGACCAACACCATCGTGCCGAAGGTCGGCATCCGCATCGTCAGCGCGTCGCCATAGGTGGCGGTGAGCCGCCGGATCAGCGCGTTGCGCGCAAAGAGGAAGGCGATCCCGTTGAGCAGGCTCGGCGTCTTCGGCCCCGGCGGGAGGCGGTAGGCGGCGGGCGCGGCGGAGGTGTCGGCGGTCGGCATGTCGGGATGGTACTTGCGAGTACCGCCTTGTCAAGGAGAAATTGGCGGTTCCACATCACCGATCTCGACGTTTGATGAGTTGAGGGCGCCACGGCCCTTCAACTCACCAGACGGCTGTGGGCGGGCCTCCCCTCCCTCGCCATCTCGTACTTCCGAATCCGCGGCTTCGCGGACCCCGCCTCAGTCCTGGCTGTTCGCCGCCTCGACCACGGCGCCGGTGGCGACCAGGCGCTCCTCGGCTCCGGCGGGGCCGATCAGCTGGAGGCCGGCGGGGACCGGGCCGGGGCCCGCGGTCGGGACGGGTTGGGACAGGGCGGGGAGGCCGGCGAGGTTCACCTCCATCGTCCGGGAGATGGAGTCGATCACGCCGAATTCGCCGAGGCGGGGGGGAGGGCCGGAGAGGGTCGGCCAGGCGAGGAGCTCGGCTCGGGTGAAGGCGGTCGCGAGCTCGGCTTCCCAGCGGCTCTGGAAGCGGCGGCCTTCGTCCTCGCGGCGGGCAAGCTCGCGGCCGGCGGCGATCGCCTCGCGGGTGCGGTCGGAGATGCCGTCGGGCTC
>JAFDWG010000321.1 GCA_018268605.1 Actinomycetota bacterium
GTCGCCGGGTGGCCCTAGCCTGCATCCCGATCGTGGCGATCGCGATCGCGCTCGCGCCGATCGCGGCCCGACAGTCAGAACACGATCACGCGGCCTGGATCTCCGGCGCCCCGATCGGCGGCCGACTCGAACGCGCCGGGGCGAAGCTGGTCGGCAGCGACAACGGCGCCGAGCACGGCCCCCGCCAGGGCGTCGCGATCCCGCTCGGCGTGCCCGCGGGGCTGGCGCTGTTCGCGCTGGTCCTGCTGGTCTGGCGCGGGGACCCCGGTGAGCGACGAGGCGCCGGCGTCGCGGCGGCGGTCGGGGGCGGCGCGGTGGCCCTGGCGCTGCTCGCCGCCGCCCTCGGACACGACTACTTCGACGGGCGGAATCTCCTCCCGGCGTTCGTGCCGCTGCTGATCGTGATCGGCGCCGGTTTCGGCGCGAGGCGGGCAGGCCGGGCGGGGCTCACGGCGGCGGCGGCGTTCTGCCTCTGCTCCCTCTTCTTCACCCTGGAGATCGACCGCCTGCCACGGCTGCAGCGGGAGAACCTCCGCAACGCCGCCGCCGTAGTCGGCCCGCTGCGCCCGGGCCAGGCGCTCGTCACCCAGCGGTACACGGCGAACCAACCGCTGCGGTACTACCTCGGCGCCGAATTCGCCACCGGCACGCCGCCGCCGCTGCGGGAAATCGTCCTGGTCGGCACGGCGGCTTCGGTCCGGCACGCCGCGCACCTGCTTCCCCGCACCTTCCGACCGCTCGGCTCGCGGGCGGTGTCCTACGACTTCACCCTCGCCCGGTTCCGTGCCGCCCGCCCCGTGCCGGTGCCGCTGCGCCGCCTGCAGAACGCGGCGCTCGTCGGTGGGTCGCCCTCGGTCCTGGTCGCACCGGTTCGAGCGCATTGATGCTCGAATAGCCGACCAGGTAGATGCGGCGACCGTCGGAGATCACCGGGGTGTAGGTGCCGGTCTTGTAGTGGAATACCGGCTTGCCGGTGCGCATGTCGTAGCCGATCGTCGACCCGTGGGTGAACTCGGCGACGTAGACGATGTTGCCGATCGCGGACAGCGAGCCGACCACTTGGCCACCCGCCGATCGCGACCAGCGCGTTTCGCCGTTCTTCGCGTTCAAGGCGTAGACGTTGCCGTCGAAGGAGCCGATGTAGACGGTCGGCGGCGTGTTCTTCGTCGACGCCACCGTCGGTCCGGAGTAGACGTAGCCGCCGGTCGAGTGGGTCCAGGCAAGTTCACCGTCGGACTGGAGGAAGCTGTAGACGCGATCGTCGTTGTTGCCGGCGTAGACCCGGCCGAAGGCGACGGCCGGGGTCGAGTAGAACTCGCCGCCGCTATAGCCGGTCCCGAGCGATCCCGTCTGCCAGATCAGCTTGCCGTCGATGGCGCGGACCGCGTTCATGTCGCCGCCGTAATCGCCCACGTAGAGCACCCCGTCGCGGTAGGCCGGCGCCGCCTTCACCGGCCCGCCGAGCCGCGTTTTCCAGCGGATGTTCCCGTTGACCGTGCTGAGCGAGTAGAGGTAGCCGTTTTCGCAGCCGAAGTAGACGCTGCTGCCGATCACCAGGGGCGAGGACTCGGCGCGGTTCGGCAAAGAGTGCTTCCAGAGGACCCTGCCGGTCTTCGCGTCGAGCTTGATGATGTGACCGGGCACCAGGTTGACGATGTAGAGACGCCCCTTGGAGTAGGCCGGAGAGGACGCGTTGAGGTGGCCGACGCGCCGTTCCCAGAGGACCTTGCCGGTTTCGGCGTCGAGGGCGAAGGCGTTGCCGTCGTTGTTGACGGCATAGAGGCTCCCGTGCGCGTAGATCGGCGGGAACTCGAGGAGCGGTCGCTCGACGTAGTTCCAGATCAGCTTGAAGGGAGGCTTGATCCCGCGCGCCGGCAGGTACCGCGTCCGGGCCGGGTTGAGGCCGAACATCGGCCAGTTCACCGTGCGCGGCTTCCCGTGGACCGGCTTCGGCGGTTCCTTGGGGGGTTCGGGTTCGAACTGCCTGATCGCGGTTTCGTTGCGGACATCGGCCGGGCGCTTCAGCACCTCGTAGCCGACGACCGCGCCGACGATCGCGAGGAAAACCGCGCCGACGATCGCGATCGACACCCGAGGGTGGCTACGCCAGAAGCGCCGCAGGCGCATCCCTGTCTCCACGGGAGAGGAACAGTGCGGTGCCGAGCAGCACCGCGGCGCCACACCAGACGTAGGCGTTGGCCGAGACGATGCCGCCGATGCCGATCGGTCCCCAGGTCGTCGGCAGCGCCGCCGCGGCGGAGAAGACGATGGCGGTGAGGAGCGCCGCGACCCCGATCCAGGGCGAGCGACGGCGGTAGGCGGTGACGGTGAGGAGGACGAGCAGCGGGACCGCCCAGATCCAATGGTGGGTCCAGGAGATCGGCGACACGAGCAGCCCGGTGATCCCACAACAGACGACCCCGGCCAGGCGGTGCCCGCGACGATGGGCACGGACGGCGACGGCGAGTCCGAAGGCCGCGGTGAGCGCCGCCGCCGCGTACCACCACACATGTCCTCCACCAGCCCGCGCGATCACGCCGGCCAAGGACTGGTCGGCCAGGTTGATCGCGCTCCCGACCCGCCGCGACTGCATGAAGACACCGCCCAGCCAGAAGGTCCGGGAGTCGGCCGGCAGCAGGACGAATCCGATCAGGACGGTGAGGGCGAACGTGCCGGTCGCGACCGCGGCCGCCCGCGTCCTTCGCGTCGCCAGGAGGTAGACGACGAAGATCAGCGGCGTCAGCTTGATCGCCGCCGCGAGCCCCACGCCGACCCCCTGCAGGACGCCCCCGTCCCGTCGTCGCAGCACGTCGGAGGCGACAAGCGCGGTGACGATCAGGTCCGTCTCCCCGAGATGGAAGGTGAGCACGACCGGGGCCAACACCAGGCCGCATGCCGCCACCGCCACCACCAGGTCCGGGCGCCGGCGAACGCCCGCGGCGCCGAGCGAGAGCGCCCCGAGCGCGACGAGAGCACAGACGCTGGCCGCGCTGATGAGGACCTTGAGGTAGATCGCCCGCGATTCGCCGGCGATCCCGAGAAGGGCACCGTCGAGCGGCGGATAGGTGAAGTGGTACGGGGCCGAGCGGGCGTAGAGGGACGCGCCTCGCGCCACCTCGACCGCGGCCCAGTGGTAGACGCTGACGTCCCAGAGCGGCCAGTGGGCCGCCGGTTCGGGAAGCCGCGACCAAAGATAGGTGCCCAGTGCGAGAAGGCCGCCGAGGGCGACGACCACCCGGGCCGCGTCCCCGCCCGAGGCCGAAGATTCACCGTGGTGAGGGCGGCTTGCCACAGTTCCAAGTTCACCCGGCCGCCCTTAACGTCGGGTGAGGTCGACACTGGCGATGTCGACCCCGGCAAGGGTGGGAGCCGAGGCCGACACCGACACATCGATGAGGACGGAGAAACCTCCACCCCGGCCGAGACTACCTCGGTGGCCGCGGCCCGATCGTGTGAATTTCTTCATCATGCAAACGCTCTCATGATCCGTTAACCGCGGCGGTCCAGCATTGCTCCCATGCCGTCGGGACCGGAGACACGGCGCCGCGGTCCAGGCGCGCAACCGACGCGGAACGTGCGCCGGCGGCGATTGCTGTTGCCGATCGGAGCCCTGGCGATCCTCGCCCTGATCGTCGTGGTGACCACAGGCGGCGGAGGCGGTGGCAGCGGGCACGGCGGCTCCTCCCAGCGCCCCCGCTACACGGAGAGCCTCAGCGTCCAGAGCGCCCGCGTCCCCCTGCCCGCGCCGGTCTCGGGCGAGTCCGCCGTCGCGGCCCGCGGAGGCCCGCTGATCATCGGCGGCCTCGACTCCACCGAAACCTCGGTCGGGGGCGTCTTCCAGCTCCCACCGGGCAGCGGAGGCCCGCGCGAAGTCGGCTCGCTGACGGGCCCCCTCCACGATGCCGCCGCGGTGGCCCTCGGCGGACAGGTTCTGGTGTTCGGCGGCGGCACGGAAACGAGCACCGACGAGGTGCAGGCCCTGTCGATGAAGGGAGGGTCGATCGCCCCCGGCACCGTGGCGCGCGAAGTCGGCCGGCTGCCGACGGTGCGATCCGACCTCAGCGCCGTGACCGTGGGCAGCACCGCCTACGTGCTCGGCGGCTACGACGGCAACGAACCCATCCCCTCCGTGCTGTCCACCGCCGACGGCTCGAGCTTCCGCGAAGTCACCAAGCTGCCGGTCCCCGCGCGCTACCTCGCCGTGGCGACGCTCGGCGGCCGGATCTACGCCTTCGGCGGCGAGACGGGAAACGGTGCGGCAAGCGACGCGATCCAGGAAATCGACCCGAAGGCCGGCACCGCGCGGGTGATCGGCCACCTGCCTGCCGGCGTCTACCACGCGAGCGCGGTGACGATCGGCAATTCGATCTACGTCCTCGGCGGCGAGGCGAACGGCAGGGCGACCGAACGGATCTGGCGCTTCCGACCAGGACAAAAGGGCGTGGTGGGAGCCGGGACCTTGCCCCAGCCGACCGCGGGCGGCGCCGCGGCGACCGTGGGGAAGACCAGCTACCTGATCGGCGGGACCGGCTCCGGCGGCACGGCCCTCGCCGACGTGGTCGAACTGACGATGCAGCGAACGCGGGTCCCGGAACCGGATCCCGAACCGGGCGCCGGCGCCACCACCGGCTCCGCGCCCACCTGGCCGTTCGCCGGACAGCTGATGATCGCCGACCGCGGCAACGACCGGCTGCTGGTGGTCGATGCGAAGAAGAAGATCCTCTGGCGCTTCCCCTCCAAGGAACACCCTGCCCCGCCCGGCGGCTTCTACTTCCCCGACGACGCCTTCTTCATCCACGGCGGTCACGCGATCATCTCCAACGAGGAGCAGAACGAGCGGATCGTGCAGCTCTCCTACCCGGGCGGCAGGCTGCTCTGGTCCTACGGCCACCCCGGCGCCACCGGATCGGAACCGGGCTATCTGCACGAGCCCGACGACGCCTACCTGCTGAAGAACGGCAACGTCTCCGTCGCCGACGCGCAGAACTGCCGCGTCCTGCTGATCTCCCCGGCGAAGAAGGTGCTGCAGGAAATCGGCAGCCCCGAAGCGTGCACGCACGAACCGCCGACCTACCTCGGGTCGCCCAACGGCGACACGCCGCTGGCGGACGGCAACATCCTCGTCTCCGAGGTCAACGGCTCCTACATCGACGAAATCACGCCGCAGGGGAAGCTGATCTGGACGGTGCAGCTGCCGATCGAATACCCCTCAGATCCCCAGCAACTCGGGCCCGACCGCTATCTGGTCGCCGACTACGCCAAGCCGGGGGGCATCTACGAATTCAACCGCGCCGGGCAGATCCTCTGGTCCTACTCACCCGAATCGGGTAACGGGATGCTGAACCATCCGAGCCTCGCCGAGCGCCTGCCGAACGGCCTGATCGCGGCGAACGACGACTACCGCGACCGCGTCGTGATCATCGACCCGAAGACGCAGAAGATCGTCTGGCAATACGGGGTCACCGGCAAGCCGGGCACCGGCCCCGATCACCTCAAGATCCCCGACGGCTTCGACCTCCTGGCACCGAACGGAACCACCCCCACCCACCCGTTCACGGGCTGAGGAGCGGCGCTACGGCGCTAGGGCTCCGGGACCAGCCTACGGACGGCGATCGGCCCGACCTTCTCCATCCGCCCGTCGTCGTGGAAGAGGAGGCCGCCTAGATCCGCCAGTACCTTCCGTCCCCCCTCCGGGCCCCCGAGCAGGGCCGCCTTCGCCGCCGTCTCGGCCCCGACCGCGCTGTCGCCCAAGGCCGTGGCACCGATCAGGCCGGTCCAGGCGGGGGTACCGGTCGACGGGTCGATCAGGTGATGGCGGAAGCTGCCGTCAGCCGCACGCCACAGCCGCACGCCCAGGCCGGAGGTCGCGATCCCACCCCAGCCCAGCCGCAGCGCCCCCACCCGTTTCCCGCTAAGCGGATGCTCGACCGCCACCTCGTATGGGTCGGTCAACGCGGCGACCCCGCCGATCCGGATGTCGCCGCCACAGTCGACGACGAAACGCGGGAACCGCCGCAGGCGGGCGGCGACGAGATCGGCGGCAAGCCCCTTGCCGATTCCTCCGGTGTCGATCCTCACCCCGGGAGGCCGGGAGACCGCGCCGGCGGCGGCGTCGATCTCGATGCGGGCCCAGGTCGGGTCGGGCCGCGGACTCGCGGGGCGGCGAGGAGGAGCGACGGAGAGCGCCTCGGCGAGGGTTGCCGACGAGCCGCTCCAAGAGTCGCGATAGCCCGCGTCCTCGATCTCGGCCAGGAGCGTCGGGTCGACCAGGCCGGCACTGGTCCGCGCCGCTTCGAGCGCGGCCGACACCGCCGTCCCCAGCAGGTCGGAGACGGGGACCGTCCGTCGCGGGTCCGCGTTCAACGAGCACAGCTCGCTCCGTGGATCGAAGCGAGACCAGGACGCCTCGCATTCGCCGACGAACCGCCGCTGCTCCTCGGCCGCCTGGGCCGCCTCGTCAGCGTCCAGTCCCTGCGGGTCGAGCAGGATCCTCAACTCGGAACCCATCGCCTCGAAGGCGGTCTCGTGTTCGGTCATGGCCAGGTCACCCGTGCCCCACGCTGCGGCCAAACCCCGCGATCGCCCGCGGCAAACTGCGGATGTCCGGCCGCGATGCCGACCGTACCTTCGAGGGCACCATGAGCGCCAGACTCGACGCAACGCTCTGCGCATCGGCCATCTTGATCGCCGCGACGGTCGCGCTGGCGGGGTGCGGCGGCGATACGCGGCGGGCGGAGTCCGAGACCGGAAGCAACGAAGCGTCACGGCCCGGCATCCAGGAAACGACCAATCCGTCTCCGACCGGTCCGGTGCGGGTCACGCGGATCACCGATCCTGCCCGACGCGCCTACGTGACCCGCGTCGACGCGGTCTGCCGGCAGGTCGACCCGGAGCTGGCGGCCGGACAGGATCGAGTCGGCAACTCCGCCGATACCAACGCCCAGGTGACGGCATACGACGACACCATCGCGCTCGGATGGCGCGAGCTAGGCAGGATCGAAGCGATCCCCACCCCTCCTGGCGACGGCGCTCTGCTGAAGGCGAATGTCTTCGAGCCGGTGCGTTGGCAGCTGGAACTCAGGGAACGCATGAGCGCGGCGCTCGCGAGGACCGAAGTCGCCACGTTGAGGCGGCTTCGTGCCGAACTCGACAACTCGACGCGGGCGCTGACCGGTTTCGCGAGGGGCTACGGCTTCCACGTCTGCGGTGAGGCATGACCGCCACGCCGAAGGCCGAGCCGACTCGCCGCAGGCCACCCAAGCCGAGCCCGCTCGGGGTGATCACCGCGGCGCTCGGCCTGTTCTTCGTGGTCCTGACGCTGCTCGCGATCCAGGTGCGGAGCGGCCGTGATCCGGCGCTCGGCCCGGGCATCGTCTCACCGCCCGCGATCTCGCAGCCGGCAACCGGAAAGGCAGCCGGGACGCCGGCCGAACAGGCGACCACGGTGGTCACCCGAACCTCACCGGTGCCGCCGCCATGATGGCCAAGGCCGCGGCCATCGTCGTCGTCCTCGCCTTGGCCGCGCTCGCCGGCTACGCCGTGTTCTCGGGCCCGACGAAGGTCCCGGCACCGCCCACGGCCACCGAAGCGCAACCGGCCAAGGCGCCACCCGCCGCGCCCGTCGAGGGCGAGTCAGGGGAGCCTGGAGATGGTCGCTGAGCCGGACCCCGCCAAGTACCCCTGGTGGCTGGCTTCTCGCTCCGCCGGCATCGTCGCGTTCCTGCTGATCACGGCTGCCGTGATCCTCGGCCTCGCGATGGCGGCGAAGATGCCGCGCCGCCCGGGGCTCAAGCGAAACCTGCTCAAGATCCACGAGCAGATCGCGCTCACGGCGCTCGTCGCGATCGGCCTCCATGGGGTGACCCTGCTCGGCGACGGGTGGCTGAAGCCGGGCATCTCCGGGATCACCGTCCCCTTCACGCTTGCGTACCGTCCGGTCTGGACCGGGATGGGGATTCTCGCGGGATACCTGGCGCTCCTCCTCGGTCCCACCTTCTACTGGCGGCGAAAGATCGGTGCCCGGCGCTGGCGGCAGATCCACCGCGCCACCGTGGTCGTCTTCGTGCTCGCCGTCTTCCACTCGTTGGGATCGGGGACCGACGGCGCCTCCGATTGGCTGCGGGTGCTCGTCCTCGGCAGCGCGGTGATCGTCCTCGCCCTCGTCGCCTATCGCTACGGCCTGACCCGTCGCGGGTCGAAGAAGGCCCCCGCGGCCGCGCGGCCGCTGACGCGAGGCGGAGATCTGACCCGAGGAGGAGCAGGCTGAGGGGCGGCACGGCCTGGGGCTACAGGCCGCACCGCCATCCCTACTCGGCGGTCCGTCCAGCCCGGTCAGCCATACGTGGTGAGCCGTAGATCGTCAGACGCGAGGTCCGGCGTGCCGTGCGGTTTCAACCTTTAATAATCGTTTGCCGGCGCTTGAGGATTCTTTGGCGGTGCGGGGGTAACTATGTAGGAAAGGAAGGAGGACACCACATGGCCATCCGACACACCCCCCGAACGACGCCGCTCAGCGACCGAGTGGACCGAGCCGACGAACGCGTCAGGCTGATCGAGGAGGCGGTGCTGCTGATCCGGGGCGACTGGCCCGCGATCGCGACGGGCCTGTGCGAGCGGGTCAACTCCTCCGTCGGGCTGATCTTCTCCACCCCCGGGCAACTGGACGAGGCGATTCGCGACACCAGCGCCGAAGCGATGCTCCTGGTGCAGGAGCTCTACGGCCACGAGGGCGTCGCCCAGGTCGAGCGCATGGCCGCCATCGCGGAGCCGCCGGCGCCGGTCCGCGCGCGCCCTCGACCCCGCCACCGCCTGCACCTACGTCCGAACGTCTAGGCGGCGCGGCCTGGGGCTACAGGCCGCGCCGCTTCGACGGGATCAGGACTTGAAGAACTCGAGCAGGTCGGCGGTGATCGTCTCGTGCTCGGTGGTCGGCATCCCATCTGGGAAGACCAGCGTTTCCACCGATGCGGGTCGGGTCTCCCTGGCGCAGGCTTGGACCGACGGTCTCCGGCACCACCACGTCGGAAGTCTCGATCTGACGGCAAGCAGACGCTGCGGTGGAGCTTCGCCGCCGAAAAAGCCTAAACCTGCGCCTCCGGCGACGGGTCGCCGAGCGAAGAAGCGACCGGCCCAGGCTCGATCAGCTCTCCTCGGCGGCCTCGACTCCGGGTTCATCCCGGAACGCTGCCCCGGCCCCATCGAGCTCGAATGTGAGTCGACTCTGAAGATTCGTGCGCCCCGAAGGAAGGGACAGTGGCCTCGGAGGCTCCCCGCTGCGGGACCTGGCCGTCAAGGTGGACGCCGACGAGTTCCTCAAAGGCAAGGAATCGGGGTCAGCGCGAACGAGAAGTTCCAGTGTGAGTTCCCCTCCCGGTGGGAAGGCGAAGCGCCGCTGATGGTTCATCTCAAGATCAGGTACGACGTGACCTTCAAGCTGCGTCGGGACTAGCATCGGCCGATGGACGCCGCGGCGATCGAGCGCGAAAAGGACCTACTGCCCTTCGGCTGGGGCCGCTTCGGCAAGTCACTCGAGGGGATCGCGGCGGTGGCCGAGCCGGATGAGGAGCTGTTGGCGGCCTGCATCGGTCTCAACCCCACCTTCCAGCACCGTTCGGTCACGCTCGTCGGTGGCCTGCGCGAGCTGACCGAGAGCACCAACGTCGTCCTCGCCGCGACCGACCGGCGGCTGCTCCTGATCCCTACCGGCGCCGGCGGCGCGCCCCGCGACGAGCACAGCGAGCTCCCCTACGCCGGGATGACGCTCGACGAGGTCGGCAAGCGCGAGCTGAAGCTGAGCTGGCCGGAGGGGACGATGCACGTGAAGGGCCTGGCCAAGCCGATGGTCCCCGGCCTCGAGCGAGCACTTCGCGAACGACTGGGTGGCTGAACGCGCGGAGGCCGTCGTCCCGGCCGCTCCGCAGTCCTACGTCGGACCCGTGTCAAAAGTCCCGGGAGACGTCACGCTCCCGCCCGGAACTCCACACCCCCGTCACGCTTCCCCAGCACCCCCAGGCTGATGGGCCGAAAACCCCGCTATATCGTGGTTTTTCGGCCCATCGACATCCGGGGTCGGGCGGAAGGCGCACGAAGCGCACGGGAGATGCGCGGAAGTGTGGAGTTCGTGGCCCCTCCCGTACGTCTCTCTCAACGGCGTCGCGGTTTCTCCCCGTCTTTCATACCGTGCTCGCCGCCACCGCCTCGCGTCCATTTGCCCCGTTCTCCCCTCCCCTGGGCGCACCGATTCATACGACGGCGCGACAGTGGTTCTTCATCTTCTTTGCGTAGCTTCGCCCGCCGATGACGAGGACCCTCTGCGCACTGTTCTTCACGCTCCTGCTCGGCGGCATCTGCGGCACTGCACTGGCGGCCGATCCGGAGGAGCGGCTCGACCGGACTCGGGCGCGGCTCGGCGACGTGCGCGAGCGCGAGGGGCTCGTCACCCGTGAGTTGCAGCGGTTCGGCGAGACGATCGAGGGCCTGCGGCAGCGGACGCGCGAGGCGCGGGTGCGCGAAGGAGAGATCGCGGAGGCGTTCGCCGACAAGCAGGTCGAGCTGGCCGGCGCGCGCGAGGGCGTCGAGCGCTCGCTGGCCCACCTGGTCGTCACCAAGGATCGGCTGCGGCGGGCGCTCGAGGCCCTGAGCGCGCGGGTCGTCGCGATCTACGAGGCGGGCACGCCCGACCTGGCATCGATGGTCCTCACCAGCCACGGCTACGACGACGCTGCGAGCGTCGCCGAATACCTGGAACGGATCCAACAGGCCGACGAGGCGCTGGTCGAGCGCGTCCGCGACCTGCGCGACGAGGCACGCGAGACGGTCGACCGCCGCGCCCGCCTGCGCGACCGGGTCGCCGCCGCGGTCGAAGCGATCGCGGCGCGCCAGGCGGCGCTGCGGACGACCCAGCTCCGGCGCGAAGAGCGCGAAGGATCGCTCCGGGCGGCGATCGTCGATCGGCGCGACGCCCTGGCCGGGCTGCGCGAGCGCGAACAGGTCCTCGAGGGCGACGTGTCGGCGCTCCAGGCCGAGATCGAAGCCGGCCTGGCGGCGGCCGCCGGGGACGGCACCTACCCCTCCGCCCCGGGCGGGTCCAACGGGACCTTCGTCTGGCCCGCCGAAGGCACCCTCACCTCGACCTTCGGCTTCCGCTGGGGACGCCAGCACGAGGGGATCGACATCGGCGCCCCCGAAGGCACGCCGATCTGGGCCGCCGCCGATGGCACCGTCGTCCTCCAACAGGGCGAGTACGAAAGCGGCGGCTACGGCAACTACACCTGCGTCGAACACGGAAGCATCGGGCTGACCACCTGCTACGCCCACCAATCCGCCTTCCAGGTCTCCCTCGGCGAACGCGTCGCCCAGGGCCAGGTGATCGGGCTCGTCGGCAACACCGGCAACTCCTTCGGCGCCCACCTGCACTTCGAGGTGCGCGTCGCGGGCGCCGCCCAGGACCCGCTCGCCTACCTCTGAGCCTCAGACGAAGAGCGCCGAGCCGACCCAGTCGCCGCCCCCGCGGGCACCGGGCGGCAGGAAGAAGTAGCCGCCGCCGGTGGGGACGACGTAGTCGACCAGAGGCTCGCCCGCGAGGCGCTTCTGGGTCGCTTCGAACTGGGCCTCGAGGTCGCGCTGGAAGGAGACGAAGACGAGGCCCATGTCGAGCTGGTCGGCCTCGTCGTAGCCGCGCGAGTAGTTGTAGCCGCGGCGCAGGATGCGGCCGGCTTCGGTCTCCGGGGTGCGCGGGCGGGCGAGCCGGATGTGGGCGTCCAGGGGGATCCGATTCCCGTCGGGGTCGGAGGCGTAGTCGGGATCGTCGAGCTCACGCTCCTGGCCGAGCGGCGCGCCCTTGGCCTTGTCGCGGCCGATCATCAGCTCCTGCTCGGTCAGGGACACGCGGTCCCAGAACTCGACCCGGTTGCGGATGATCCGCACCACGCCGTAGGTGCCGCCGCGCGCCCAGGCGGGCTCCTCGTGGCCGGTCCAGACGAGGTCGTCCATCGTCTGGGCGTTGCCGACGTCGGGGTTCGCGGTGCCGTCCTTGAAGCCGAGGAGGTTGCGGCCGGCGCCGCTCTCGCGGGCCGGCGTCGGCAGGAAGCCCTCGATCTTCCAGCGCGGCCCGAGGACGCCGCGCGTTTCGCGCGAGATGTCGCGCAGGGCGTGCAGCAAGGTCTCCTCGGAGTTGGCGCAGAGCTGGAGGAGGACGTCGCCGTGGCATTCGGCCTCGACCAGGGCGTCGTCGGGGAAGGTCGGCATCGGCTTCAGCCCGGCAGGCCGGCGCCCGGCGAGCCCGTAGCGGCCGTCGAAGAGCGAGGCGCCGAGGCCGATCGTCACCGTCAGCGCGTCCGGCTCCACCCGCGTGCCGAGGATCCCGGAGTCGGGCGTCGGGCCCTCGCCGGGTGGGCCGAAGAGCGCCGCGTACCCCGTGGTGAGGGCGCGGGCCCGCTCGGAGATCGCCCGCAGGCCGGCGGCGAGCTCACCGCGGGACCCGGCGATCGAATCGAAGGAGACGAAGAGCGCGCGGGCCGGCCGGGGGTCGAGGATGCCCGCCTGGTGGGCGCTGTCGAAGGGGATCGCCGTGGTCAGGGACGCGTCGCCGGACACGGGCGGCGCCGCGGCCCCGGCGCCGGCGCCGCCCGGCACGCGCGCGGCCAGCGCGCCGGCTCCGAGGGCCGCGCCGCCGAGCAGGAGCTCCCGCCGTCGCACGCTCATTCGGCCTGCACCTCGCCGATCGCCGAGCGCACCGGCACGAGCGGTCGCGGATCGATCACCTCGGGGACATAGGCGAGCTCCTCCGCCGCGCCCGCCGTCTGGCCGGCGACGAGCGTCTTCTCGGAGGCGGACAGTCGGTCCCAACGCGGCATCGTCCCGTCCCGATCGCGCAGGTCGCGAAGGGTCCGGGAGAGGGTGTCGAGGCTGCGGTCGATCCGGCCGACGAGGAGCGGTTCGCGCGGCTCGATCAGCGGCCGCAGGGTGCCGATCACGACCCGCGTGCCGCGCAGGTTCGACTCGAGGGCGAGGAGCGCGTCGCTGCTCCAGGGGCCGGCGCGGCCGGTCAGCTGGAGATCGAGCGCTCCCTCGAAGACCTCGTGCCCACGCAGCACGTATTCGAGCGGTTCGATCCGCAGGGTCAGGATGGCGCGGCGCAACTTCCGCACGTCGGCGGCGAGGCGGGGGACGTAGGGCGCCGCGTCCGCGGTCGAGTCGCGACCGAAGAGGGCCAGTTCGATCCGGTGCAGGCCGGTGAAGTCGGGGGAGCTCGCGCCGCCGGGGAGCCCGGCGGTTTCCCCGTTGATCCGCGCGTCGAGATCGCCGAACGCCCCGTAGGCGGCGCCGATCGACTCGTAGCCCGCGTCGGCGTCGAGCCAGGCGCGACGGGCGGCGGGCAGATCGCCGGCGGCGACGGCCCTCGCGAGCCGCTGGACGTCACCTTCCATCGTGCCGAGGGTCACGGCGACGTGGCGCCTGTACTCGGCGATCGGCCCGGCGAGGTCGGCGGGCTTCACGTGGGGCACGGCGCCGGAGACGAGGACGCGGTCCGACAGCTTCGAGGGCGGCGCCACGGCCGTGGTCGACGACTCCCGCCACCGCCGCAACCGGCCAGCGCCACGAGGGCCGCGAGCACGCCGGCCGGTGCGAGGAATCGCGCTCTCATGAGCAGCCCTTCTCGGCGCCGACCAGGACGTTCAGCGGATGTTCGGAGTACCCCTCGATGGTGGGGTCGATGTGGGGCGGCAGGCTCGGCCGGGCGGAGGCGTCGAAGCAGCCGTCGGGGTAGAGCCGCACGCGATAGGCGGTTTCGCGCGGGTTCCCGCCCTGAGTCCGCCAACGCACCGAGCAGCGGGCGACCGCGATCCCGCCGGCCTGGGCGCCGGCGGCGCCGGGCGGTTCGCAGGCGACGCCGTCGAGGACGCCGGTCGGCAGCGACTGGCCGAGGTCGGTGGCGCCGTCGGCCGGCTGCGACATCACCGCGAGGCGGTAGAGGCCCGCGGAGAAGGAGTTGCCGAGGTCGACCCGCAGCCGCAAGGGCGAGATGTAGGTCGGATCGGGGGCGGCGCCGACGCTCGGGGCGGAGTCGTCGGATCCCCCGCCGCACCCTCCCAGCCCCGACGCGAGCGCCAGGGCCAGGAGGGCGACGGAGACGAGGCGGGCGGTCAGCTGCCGACCTCGTACCTGATCTTGCGGGCGACCGTGACGGCCTTGCCGCCGCCGGCCGGCGTGAACTTCACTTCGAGCCGCGCGGGGACCGACCCGTCGAGGCCGCGGACGACACCTGCCTGTTGCTGGAGGGTGACCTTCGCCTGGCCGGTGGAGCCGACGCTGCCGGCGCCGCGGGCCAGGACCATCTTCTTACCGCCGACGGTCGCGGTGACCTGGGCGGTGACGGAGCCGGCCGAGCCGGTCCGTGCCAGGAGCCGCGAGTTGCCGCCGGTCTTGGAGAAGACGATCTTCACCGTTACCTGCGACTTCGAGCCGGCGGGACCCTGGGGTCCCTGCGGGCCGGTCGGTCCGGCGGGACCCGTCGCACCGTTTTTGCCGGCGGGGCCGGTGGGGCCCTCCGCCCCGGCTTTGCCGTCCGAGCCCGGTTTGCCTTCCGGGCCCGGCTGGCCCTGCGGACCGGGCTGGCCCTGCGGGCCCGGTTCGCCCTGCGGCCCCTGCGGCAACGTCACCGCGGGCGCCACCACTTCATAGGTGTCGTTGGCGCCGTGCTGCTCGGTGAAGAAGATCCGCGTCGCGGGCGAGGCGGACGGATCGGAGGCGCCGACGAGGTCCCCGGCGGAGGTCCCGCCTTCGGAGACGTAGATGCCGGTCGGCTCGTTGTCCTCGGCACCGCTCGGAGCGGCTTCCGGGTCACGGCCGAGGGCCACCAGACGCTGGGCGTCGCCCTGGATCTCACCGTAGTTCTTGTTCAGGTCATACGACCAGATCGAGTCGAGCACGTTCTCCTGGTCGTGCAGCGTGTCGCCGCGGTCCTCGGTGGTGAGGAGCGTGTGCGAGTCGAGGAACGTGATGTTGTCGAACGAGTTGTGGGTCTCGTCGCCGAGCACCACGGTCTTGATCGTGCCGCTCGTGGCGCCCGCTTCGGGCATCTTCAGCTCGAGCAGGGCACCCCAGGCACCGCGTTCCGCCGCGGCCGGGTAGAGGCCCGCGGTCTTGTCGGTGTCGCCGGTCTCGTCGAAGACGAACGAGGTGAAGTCGCTGCCGGGGACGAACTTGCCGTTCTCCGGGCGCTTCAGCGGCGTCGCTTCTTTGGCCTTGGCCAGGGCGTTGGCGTCGAAGGAAGCCGTGCCGTCGGTGGCCGTGTCGTGGATCGTCACCCAGTGCGCCTGCAGGGTGGCGCCGGAGTGCAGGACCCGGATCGCTTCGCCGAGGGCATCGTCGCGGGCGCCGGCACCGGAGTGGAAGATGATCGATTCACCGTCGATCGAGATCTGCAGCGCCTGCAGCTTGCCCGCGGTGAGGTCGCCGCGTCTGGTCGGGACGAAGCGGTAGATGAACGAGTTCGGCTGCTTCACCTTGGTGGCGGTGACCCCGTCGGTGACGCCGCTGCCACCCGTGTCCTCGACCAGGTAGACGTTGCCGAGCGAGTCGGGGACGACACCCTCGTAGCCCGCTTTGCCCATCGAGCCGTCGAGGCGTTCCATCGTCGGGGCCGTCGTGGTCGCCCATTTCAGCGGCCCTTGGATGACGCCGCCGCCCGAGCCGGCCTCGCTGGTGTAGAGCAGCATGCCGTTGAACGGGTCGTAGGCGGAGCCGTCGATGCTGGTCAGGCCGACGCCGCTCGCTTCGTTGCCGAGGTAGGTGATCCGGTGCGCGGGATCGGTGACGTCGAGGTTGATCCGCGTCGCGTAGGCCTTGTTGGAGCCGTTCTCGTGGCCTTGGATCAGGAAGTGGCGGCCGTATTCGTAGCCCGCCGTCGGGCCACCCGGGTTGGACGAGGTGACGAGGTAGGTGTTCTGGTCGGGCTCGGTGCGGGTCCCGTCGTTGAGGAATCCGTACTTCACCTGGGTCGCGGTCGGGTTCTCGAGCGCATCCGATCCTTCGGCGACGACTTTGGTGCTGAACCCGGTTGCGAGCAGGTTCACCTGTGATCCTTCCGCCGGCTGGGCCGACGGCACTCCGGAGACGATCTGGGCGACCGCGACTCCGGCCAAGACGAGACACACGAGCGCCACGCAGGCGCCGATCAACTTACGCATGGTTCTCCCTATGGGTGGGGTCTGGACGAGGAATCAGGGACGAGACGAGAACTGCGTCGGGGACGAGACGGGAACGTCCCGCAACCTAAATTTCCCCTGAGAGCCTTTTGTGACGGCGCCGTGACCGTCTCGTGAAGAAGGTGTGATCAGCCGTAGGACGGGCCTCTCTAGACTGGCCGCAGTGAGAATGCGCGCCCTCATCGGCCCGCGGGCGCAGTCAGCCTCCTTGATCGCGCTCGGCGCCTTCGCCGTCCACCAGCTTCGGTACCTGATCGCCTACGGCGACGAAGCGGGCAGCGAGCTCGCCGGGCAGGGGCACGGCTACCTGGTCCACCTGGTGCCGCTGCTGCTCGGCTTCGCCCTCTCGATCCTGACTGCGCGATTGGTCCGCGGACTGCTCGGGGGGAACCCGTCGCCGCGGTCGGAACGCCGCCTCAAGGCCACCTCCTACGCCTTCGGGATCGCCGCCGTCTTCTGCTGCCAGGAGCTCGTCGAGGGCGCGCTCTTCGCCGGCCACGCTGCCGGGCCGGCCGCCGTCTTTGCCGGCGGGGGCTGGACCGCGCTGCCGCTGGCCGCCCTCTTCGGGGTGCTCGCGGCCCTGCTGGACCGCGGGATCGAGGCGATCGAGCATCGGGGCACCATCGCGGAGCCGGACACCGAGCGGCCGCCGCTGCGGATCTCGCTGCCGGACGCGCCGGCCCGCCTCGGCCGTCGCCTTTCCCCGATCGCCTCCGGTCTCGCGCAGCGTCCTCCTCCTCTCGCCCCCTGAGCTGAACAGCTGAGGCACGCGGGCCATGGCCCGCACCGAAACGAAGGAGAAACGAGATGAGAAAGCTCGATCAACGGGCCCTCCTGCTGGTGCTCGGCGTCGCGGCGTTGGTCGCGCTCGGCGTCGGGGTGGTCGTGAAATGGCAGCCCAGCGGCGGCGGCGATGACGGTTCGGTGACGTCGATGACGACGACGACCGCGAACCAGGCCGCCGCTACGGCACGCGCGCAACCGGAGAAGCAGCAGCAACCGCAGAGGTCCCAGCCGAAGACGCCCCCGGTGACGACGATCGTGGTGCGGGAAGGCGAGCCGGTCGGCGGCGTCGCCGAGCTGACCTACGACAAGGGCGAGAGGGCCAGGTTCAGCGTCACCTCCGACAGCGCCGAAGAGATCCACCTGCACGGCTACGACATCGGCAAGGACGTGGAGGCGGGCGGCACCGTCACCTTCGACTTCGACGCCGACCTCGAAGGGGTCTTCGAGGTCGAGCTGGAGGAACGGGCGACGCAGATCGCCCAGCTCACGGTCAACCCATGATCCTGCTGCCGTCGATCCCGGAAGCCCACGCGCTCGTCGCCCGCTCAGACCTACCGATCCCGGCATGGCTCTTCGCCTGGGCGGCGTCGGGGGCGCTGATCGTCTCCTTCTTCGCCCTCGCACTGGCCTGGCGGCAGCCGCGCCTCGAGGACGAGCACTGGCGCGCGATCCCCTCGCGGGTCGCGCGTGTTGTCGTCTCCTTGCCGGCGCAGATCCTCTGCGGCGCGCTCGGCGTCGGCCTCCTCGGCGTCGCCGTCTACGCCGGCCTACGCGGGACCGACGCCCCCGAACGCAACCTGGCGCTGACCTTCTTCTTCGTCACGGTCTGGCTCGGTTTCCCGGCGCTGGGCGTCATCTTCGGGGACGTCTTCCGGCCGTTCAATCCCTGGCGTGCCGTCGGACGGGCGGCGGGCGCGGCCACGGCGCGGCTGGGCGTGGGACGGCCGCGCTCACTCGCTTACCCCGACCGCCTCGGCCGCTGGCCGGCGGCGGTCGGCCTCGTCGCCTTCGTCTGGCTCGAGGTCGTCTACGGAGTCGGCGGCGTCACCGGCGCCGGCCTCACCCCCCACGCCGTCGCGGTCGCGGCGCTCGTCTACAGCGCCTACACGCTGGCGATGATGGCCCTCTTCGGCACCGAGCTCTGGTGCGACCGCGGCGAGGTCTTCTCGGTCTACTTCGGGATGTTCGCGCGGTTAGGCATCTTCGAGGCGCGCGAGAGGACGCTCGGCCGGCGCCGCCCGTTGGCAGCGACCACCCGTTGGGCGAGCGTACCCGGGTCGCTCGCGGTCGTCGTCGCCTCGATCGGCACGACCAGCTTCGACGGCGCGCAGGAGGGTGCCTTCAAGAACGGGATCGAAGCACTCGAGGAATCGTTCCTCGACGCCGGCCTCGGCGCGGTCGCCGCTCTCCGCCTCACCGACACGATCTTCCTTGCACTGACCCTCGCCGGGGTCGCCGCCGTCTACCTGATCGGGGTCTGGGGCATGCGGTCGATCGGCGGCGGCCCCTCCTTCGCCGCGCTGCGCTCTGGCTTTGCCCACTCCTTGATCCCGATCGCCTTCGCCTACCTGTTGGCCCACTACTTCAGCCTCTTCCTCTTCCAGGAGCAGGCCCAATTCACCTACCTCCTCTCCGACCCGCTCGGGACCGGCACCACCGACCTCTTCGGCACCGCAGGCGGGGGCATCGACTACGCGGCCCTGAGCGCGCGGGCCATCTGGTACGTCCAGGTAGGCGCTCTGATCGGCGGCCACGTCCTCGGCCTCACCCTCGCCCATGACCGCGCCCTCGTCATCTGGCGCGACCCCCGCGACGCGAGCCGCTCCCAGTACTGGATGCTCGCCGTGATGGTCGCCCTGACCTGCTTCGGCCTCTACCTCCTCTCGGTGGCGAACCGATGATTCCCCTCGCCCACCTCGGGCACTGGTCCTGGGTCTTCTACGTGATCCCGGTGGCGATCGTCATCGCCGGCATCGTGCGCAGCACCCTGGAGGAGCGGCGGCGGAAGCGCGGCGGTGGCGGCAAGGGACGGAGGTAGTGCCAACGCGCGCGGCTGTCCTCTGTGCCAACCACGCAAGCTCCTGCGGTGTTCGAAAGTTCGGCCATGGGGAACTAAGGAACACCGCAGGCCTTGCGGTGTTCGAAAACCGCCATAAGGGCGGATAAGGGACAGCGCAGATTCCTGACCGTTCGGAGCCCGGCGTAGGACGAGGCCTTAGCCGCTTCCCTCGCATCCCCGGCGTCTCGGCCACGGCCACAGCCGGCCAGGGCCGTGGCCGAGACGGCCGCACTCGCCGACCCCGCCTCGCGTCCCTACTTCCCCGTCCCGTCACCCTCGAGCTCCTCGCGCCGGGGGTGGAGGCCGGTCAGGGCGACGATGGTCGCGCGGCCGGCGGGACTCGGCCGTGGTCAGCTGTCGAACCCGAGGCCGAGGCGATCGAGGGTGCGCAGCCAGAGGCCGCGGCGCCCGTCGGCGCGGTCGGCGGCGGCGAGGCGGTTGCGGGTCAACTGGATCACGGCGCTGCGCAGCGGCTCCGGCGGGAACGGGACCGGGCGGCCGCGAACGAAGCGCAGGCGGGTCGCCTCCGTCTCCCGCCGGTCGAGGAGGTCGAGCGCGACGCGGGCGCCGAACCGGGTCGACCCCACCCCGAGGCCGGTGTAGCCGACCGCGTAGGCGACCCGTCCGTCGAGCGCCGTGCCGAAGAAGACCGAGAAGCGGCTGCAGGTGTCGATCGCCCCGCCCCAGCGATGGGAGAAGCGCAGGCCCTCGAGCTGCGGGAAGGTCATCCCGAAATGCTGGGAGAGACGGGCGAAGGTCGGGTCGTGGACGTCGTGGCGGGCCCCGACCCGCCCGCCGAAGCGGTAGACCGCGTCGTAGCCGCCGAAGAGGATCCGATCGTCGGGCGTGAGCCGGTAGTAGTGGAACTGGTTGAAGCCGTCGTCCAGGCCCTGGCGCCGCTGCCAGCCGATCGCCTCCTGCTGGGACGCACTGAGGGGCTCGGTGACGAGGACGTAGTCATAGACCGGCGCGATGTAGCGACGCAGCCGGCGCAGGAGCGGCGGGAAGGCGCTGGTCGCGAGCAGCACCCGGCGCGCCCGCACCCGGCCGGCGGTGGTGAGGACATCGACGCCGACGGCGCCGCGCGCCTCCAGCGAGGTCGCCGGGCTGCGCTCGTTGATGAGCACGCCCTTCGCCTCGGCGGCATCCGCAAGGCCGACGACGAGCCGGCCCGGATCCACCAAGGCGGCACCGCTCCGCTTCCAGAGCCCGCCGAGGTAGGTCGGCGAGTCGACCTCGGCCCGGACGGCGTCCTCGTCGAGGACCTCGACCTCGTGCCCGAAGCGGCGCATCTCCTCCGCCTCCTCCTCGAGGCCGTCGAGCTCGAAAGGCTCCAGGGCGGGCGCGAGGTGCCCGTTCTCCTCCAAGGCGCAATCGATCCCGAGCCGCTCGAGGTCGGCGCGCAGCCCGTCGTAGTTGTCCGCCGCCAACCGCTCGAGCGTCGGCATCTCCTCGGGGAAGCGCGACAGGCCATTTGCGAGCCCGTGAGTCAGGGACGCGTCGAGGAAGCCGCCGTTGCGCCCACTGGCACCGAAGCCGACGGTCGCCCCCTCCAGCACGACGACCTCTCGACCGGGGTCCTCGTCCTTCGCCCGGACTGCCGCCCAGAGCCCGGTGAAGCCGCCGCCGACGATGCAGAGGTCGCAGTCGACCTCGCCCTCGAGCGGCGCCCGCGAGTCCCGCACCGGGAACACGTCGGTCCAGAACGGCCGCGGCGTCGCGTCCGCGTAGCGCGCCCGGTCGGCCGCGGTCGGCGCCGAACCCATCCAGGGTCGCGACATCGCTTGAGGTCTAACTCGTCATCAGGCGGCGACCGTCGCGCCGGCCCCCGCCAGGCCCATATGGGCGCCGGCGTCCACCAGCGTCGCGCGCAACGCGGCGACGACCTCGTCCAGCTGCTCGGCGGTGCAGTTGAGCGGCGGGGCGATCTGGACGACCGAGTCGCCGCGGTCATCGGCGCGGGCGATCAGGCCCGCCTCGAGCAGCCGCCCGGGCATGAACCCGCGCAGCAGCCGCTCGCGCTCGTCGGCGTCGAAGCGCCCGTTCTCCTCGTCGCGCACCAGCTCGACTGCCCAGAAGAAGCCGCCGCCGCGAACGTCCCCGACGATCGGCAGCTCGCGCAGCTCCTCCATCCGGTCCCGCAGGTGCGGCTCAAGCGCGCGCACGTTCTCCAACACCCGCTCCTCCTCGAAGAGCTCCAGGTTGCGCAGCGCGATCGCCGCGGACACCGGGTGCCCGCCGAAAGTGATCCCGTGCAACAGGGTCACGCCGTCCTCGAAGAGCGGCGCCGCGACCCGACCGGAGACGATCGCCGCGCCCATCGCGGCGTGCGCCGAGGTGAGCCCCTTGGCGATCGTGATCACGTCGGGCATCCCGCCGTAGCGGGTCACCCCGAACCACTCGCCGAGGCGGCCCATGCCGCTGATCACCTCGTCGGCGACGAGGAGGATGCCGTGGCGGTCGCAGATCTCCCGCAGCCCGGCCCAGTAACCGTCCGGCGGCACCAGGCAGCCGCCCGCGTTCTGCATCGGCTCGGCGAAGATCGCGGCGATGGTGTCGGGCCCCTCGGCGGCGATCGTCCGCTCGATCTCGGCGAGCAGGTCGGCACAGAAGGCAGATTCGTCGCGGTCGTCGCGGAAGCGATTGGTGTTGGAGACATGGGTGGTCGGGATCGCCGGTGGCCCGAACGGGTCCTTGAAACGGGCGACGCCGGTCAACGAGAGTGCCCCCAGGGTGACCCCGTGGTAGGCGATGTCGCGGGCGATGGCCTTGGTCCGCTGCGGTTCGCCGCGGACGACGAAGTGCTGACGGATGATCTTCCACGCCGCCTCGACCGACTCCGAGCCGCCGCTGGTGAAGAAGACGCGAGCGTCCTCCATCGGCGCCAGCCCCGACAGCTTCCCGGCGAGCTCGATCGCGACCGGTGTCGCGGTCGCCCAGTTGGTGTTGAAGGGCAGGCGCTCGAGCTGCTCGGTCGCCACCCGCGCGAACTCGCCCCCGTAGGAGTAGCCGAGCTGGCAGCAGAAGAGGCTCGAGAGCCCGTCGATGTAGCGGCGCCCCTGGGTGTCGAAGACGTAGGGGCCTTCGCCCCGCTCCAGCACCAGGAGGTCGTTGCCGCCCGGCGCGAAGGCGCCGTTGCGGGCGAAGTGCAGCAGTAGCGATCCGGGATCTACGCCCATCGCGACGTCACCACCTTCTTGCGCGTGTAGAACTCGAACGCGTCTCTGCCATTTGCGTGGAGGTCGCCGTCGATCGAGTCCTTCCAGCCGGCGAACGGGAACCAGGCGATCGGTGCAGCGACGCCGACGTTGACGCCGATCATCCCCGCCTGAACGCGATGGCGGAACTCGCGGGCGGTGCCGCCGGAGGAGGTGAAGAGGATCGAGGAGTTGCCGTAGCGAGAGGAGTTGACGAGCTCGAGAGCACCGTCGAGGTCCGGCGTGCGCAGCACGGTGAGGACCGGCCCGAAGAGCTCCTCGCGCACCGCCCGGGAATCGGCCGGGGCGCCGTCGATGATCGTCGGGCCGAGCTCGGCGCCGCCCTCGCCGCCGCCACGGCGGCCGTCGAGGACGAGCCGGGCGCCTTCGCCGAGCGCCGTCTCGATCTCCCCCTCGACCCGCTCGCGCGAGGCGACGGAGACCAGCGGGCAGACGTCGGTGGCCGGGTCGGCGCCGTCGCCGACGCTGAGCGCGCCAGCCGCGTCGACCACGGTCTGGAGCGTCGCGTCCTGCTCGGCCTCGGTCCCGACCAGGACGAGCAGCGAGCCGGCCAGGCAGCGCTGGCCGGCGGCGCCGAAGGCCGAGCCGGTGACGCCGCCCGCGAGCAGCTTCGGGTCGGCGTCGGGCATCGCGACCATCGCATTCTTCGCCCCGCCGAGCGCCTGCACGCGCTTGCCCTCGGCGACGGCCGTGCTCGCCACGTAACGGGCGGTCTTCGCCGAGCCGACGAAGCTGATGCCGTCGACCTCGGGGTCGTGGAGCAGTCCGTTGACCGCGTCGTGAGCACCGTGGACGAGGTTGACCACGCCGGCAGGGAAGACGCCGGCCTCGTCGATCAACTCGAAGAGCCGCACCGAGGTGAGCGGGTCCTGCTCGGAGGGCTTCAGCACGAAGGTGTTCCCGCAGCCGACCGCGAAGGGCAGGAACCAGAGCGGGATCATCGCCGGGAAGTTGAACGGGGTGATCGCGGCGATCACGCCGACCGGCTGGCGGACCATCTCGATGTCGACGCCGGTGGCGATCCCCTCGAGGTTCTCCCCCTTCAGCATGTGGGGGACGGCGCCGGCGGCCTCGATCGACTCGATCCCGCGACCGACCTCGGCAAAGGCGTCATCGGTGGTCTTGCCCATGTCGAGGGTGACCAGCTCGGCGAGCTCCTGCTGGTTGGCGACGACCAGCTCGCGCAGCGCGAAGAGGGCGCGGGCGCGCTGCTGCGGCGGCGTCGAGCGCCAGGCCGGGAACGCCTCGCGGGCCGCCGCGGTGGCCGCGGCGATGTCGTCCGCGGTCGAGAGCGGGACCTCGGCGAGGACGGCGCCGCCGGCGGGCGAGCGGGTCTCGAGGGTCTCGGACGCACCGGCCTCGACCCAGGCGCCGCCGACGTAGTTGCGGAGCACGCGCGGGGCCTCGGTCGCGGCGCCCGCCCCCGGATCTGAGAGAGCTGCGGTATTCGAAGTCGTCATGCAGGGAATGCTGACCCTGCCCCACCCGCGCTTCCAGGGACTGGATGAGTACTTCGGGGCGGCGTAGTTTAACTCGGTGACAAAAAGGATCCGCCGACCGCGGCGTGGTTCAATTTCTGAATCTACAATCCGTCACATCCAACGTCGCTCAGTGTCCGCGACGCACTCGCCCTCCCCGTGCTGCGACGGGCGGTGCCCGAGGTGCTGGCCCACGAGGCCGGGCTCGACGGCGAGATCCGCTGGGTCCACGCCTCGGAGGTCCTGAACATCGCCTCCCTGCTGCAGGGCGGCGAGCTGCTGCTGACCACCGGGATGGGCCTGGCCGAAGGCCCCGCCGCGCAGCGCCGCCTCGCCAAGGACCTCGCCGACCGCCGCATCGCCGCCCTCGCGATCGAGGTCGGCTCGACCCTGCGCGAGGTCCCTCCGGGGCTCGTCCGCGCCGCCGAGGAGAGCGGCCTCTGCCTGATCGCCTTCAACCGCGAGGTCCGCTTCATCGAAGTGACCGAGACGATCCACCGCCTGCTGATCGACCAGGGCGGCGAGATGATCCGCGACGCCGACCAACTCCACCGGCGCTTCACCGCCCTGATGCTGGGCGGCGCCGGAGTGCCGGAGATCCTCACCGAGCTGGCGCGCTTCGTCGGCAACCCGGTCTTCCTCGAGCGCTCCGGGCACGGGCTCGCCTTCCACGCCCCCTACACGAGCGACGACCAGACCGCGCTCGGCGCCTGGAACGCGTTCAGCCGTGGGCTGGCGACGGCGCCGGCGGGTATCGAGGAGCGGGTGCCGCTGGGGGGCGAGGAGAGCTGGGGACGGCTGATCACCCTCGCCCTCGACGGTCCCCTGCGCACCCAGGACCGGGTCGCGGTGGAGCGCGCGGTCGGGCTGATCGCACTGGCGCTGATGCGCCGCGAGGAGGAAGAGGGGCTGGGGACGCGGGAGCGCGGGAACTTCCTGGCGGGCCTCACCCGCTCTCGCGCGGCGGAACCCGAGATCGCCGCGCGGGCGCTCGAACTCGGATTCGAGGGGAACTGGGAGGGTTTCCTCCCCTTCGCTGCCGCGGCGCCCGGCTCGGGCGGCGGCGGGCGCGACGATCCAGCCTGGGTGGCGGTGAAGCGAGACCTCCAGCAAGGCCTCGCGCGCGAAGGCCTACCGGCGCTGATCGGCGACGGCGAGGGTCGCGAGATCCTGATCGTGATCGGCCTACGCCGCTCCTCCGACCGGGCGCGGATCGCCGACCTCCTCGGCGCGATGCTGGCCGAAGCGGCGGAGCGGCGCCTCGACGAATCTCCCGCCCCGACCCTCTGCGCCGCCGCCGCGACGCCGCGCTGGGTCGACGTCGGCGCGGGCCTCGCGGCGGCGACCTCCGCCCTCGACGCGGCGGCACATGAGGAGCCCCGCCCCTGGCACGACATCAGCGTCCCCTCCCCGGACCGCCTGCTCTTCGCCCTGCGGGGATCGGCCGACCTGCGGACGTTCACCGAGGAGCGGCTACGCCCCCTCCTCGACGCCGACCGGCGCGGGCGCGGCAACCTGATCGAGACCCTGGGCACCCTCTGCGACAACGCCGGCCGCAAGCTCGAGACCGCAGAACAACTAGGCGTCAAACGCCAGACCCTCTACCACCGCCTCAACCGGATCGAAGAGCTGACCGACAGCGACCTCGCCGATGGCGACGTCCTCCTCTCGTTCCACATCGCCCTCCGCGCCCGCCGCTTCCTCGAGACGGTCTAGAACCCCGAGATCCCGTCCCCGATCAGCCTCGCCGCGATCAGCAGGCAGATGACCGCCATGATCGTCGCGTTGTCCTGGGCCATCCACTCGCGCACCGTGTCGAGGGCGCGCCGCGAGCGCTCCCAGGTGACCAGGAAGAGGACGACCGGGATGCCCGGGCCGAGCGTCGCCAGCGCGACGAAGATCGCCATCGCCACGGCGTCCTGGCCCGTGTCGAGGCCGACGCCGGCGATCGCGGCGGCGGCACCGAGCACCGAGACCAGGTTCTTCGGGTTCGCCGCCGAGAGCGCGACCGCCATTGCCGCCGCCCGTCCCGGCCCGAAGTGGTCGACCGATTCCATCCACCCCGGCTGGCGGGGGCGGCCGCGCGAGGGCGGCCGGCGAAGCCCCACCCGTGGCCCTCAGCGAGTAGCGTCGCCTCGATGACCTCGGAAGCACGGCTCGAACACGGCGAGGACCCGGCCCGAGGGCGCGATGCGCGGACGGCGGTCCCGCGCTCCTCGCACGGCGGGTGGTCGCCCGCGGCGGGCCGCGAGGATCCGATCGCGATCCTGCGCCGCCAGGCCGAGACGCGGGTCGCCGAGCTGCTGCCGATCCGCTACGGGCGGATGGTCGCCTCGCCCTTCGCCTTCTTCCGCGGCGCCGCCGCGGTGATGGCGGCGGACCTCGCGCACACTCCCGACTCGGGGCTCATCGTCCAGCTCTGCGGCGACGCGCACATCTCGAACTTCGGCGGCTTCGCCGCGCCAGACCGCCGCCTGGTCTTCGGTCCCAACGACTTCGACGAGACGCTGCCGGGGCCGTGGGAGTGGGACGTGAAGCGGATGAGCGCCAGCATCGAGATCGCCGCGCGGGAGCTCGGGCTCGGCGCCAAGCGGCGGGGGCGGATCGTCGCCGGGGCGGTCGCCCAGTACCGCGAGGGGATGCGGGAATTCGCCGCCGAGACGATGCTCCGCGCCTGGTACGAGCGCCTGGACGCCGACGAGTTGACGGCGCGCTTCGGCACCCGGCTCGACACCGACTCGAGCGAGATCTTCGACCAGACCTTCGCCAAGGCGCGGCGCAAGGACTCGGCCCGCGCCGCCCGCAAGCTGACCGAGGTGGTCGACGGCGAGCCGCGCTTTGTCAGCATGCCACCGCTCCTCACCCCGCTCGCGGAGCTGCAACCGGGCGGCGACCCCGACGAGCGCGAGGACTGGGTGCGCGAGCTGCTCGACGCCTACGCCGCGGGCCTCCACGCCGATCGCGAGCACCTCTTCCGCTCCTACCGCTTCGTCGACATGGCCCGCAAGGTCGTCGGCGTCGGCAGCGTCGGAACCCGCGCCTGGGTCTTCCTCCTGGTCTCGCTCGGCAAGGGCGACCCGCTCGTCCTGCAGGCCAAGGAGGCGGTCGCCTCGGTGCTCGAGCCCCACCTCGGCGCGAGCGAGTTCGACAACCACGGCGAGCGGGTCGTGCGCGGCCAGCGGATGATGCAGGCGGCGACCGACATCTTCCTCAGCTGGCAGCGCAGCACCGGGCTCGACGGGCTCGCGCACGACTTCTACGTGCGCCAGCTGTGGGACTGGAAGGCGTCGGCGGACCTCTCGCGGATGTCCGAGCGCGGGCTCGTCACCTACACGCGCGCCTGCGCCTGGTCGCTGGCCCGCTCCCATGCGCGCTCCGGCGATCGCCTGGCGATCGCCGCCTACCTCGGCAAGAGCGACCGGTTCGACCGGGCGGTCGCCGAGTTCTCCGCCCACTACGCCGATCAGAACGAACTCGACCATGCCCGCCTGGCGGAGGCGATCGCCGCCGGGGAGCTCGAGGCGACGGTGGGGATCTGAGCGCCCGGCGGCGGCCGGCGCTCGGCCTGCTCGCGGCGCTCGTCGCGCTCCTCCTGCTCGCCGGCTGCGGCAGCGGGGGCGACGAGAGCCGCGCCACCGCGGAAGCGGGCGACGGCGACGGCGCGCCCACATGCCAGGGGTCCACGGCGCTCTGCTCGCGCCGGCTGGATCAGGTCGTCTTCCCTGGGACCCACAACTCCTTCGCGGCGTCCGACGAGCCGGGGTGGCACTTCGCCAACCAGCGCTTCGGCATCGCCCGTCAGCTCGACGACGGCATCCGGGCGCTCACGCTGGACGTCCACTACGGCGTCGCCGAACCCGGCGGCCTGGTGCGGACCGACTTCGCCGCCGAGGGCGCGGACGCGAACAAGGTCGCCGAAGCCGTTCCGGCGCGGGCGCTGCGGGCGGCCGAACGCATCGCGGGGCCGCTCGGCGTCGGGCTGCCGCCCGGCAAGCCGCGCCTCTACCTCTGCCACACCTTGTGCGAGCTCGGCGCCGAGCCGCTCGGCCAGGAACTGCGGGCGATCGCCGACTTCCTCGACACCCACCCGCGCACCTTCCTGATGCTGATCGTCGAGGACTACGCGCCCGCGGCGCGGATCGCCGACGCCTTCCGCGAGGCGGGCCTGGGACGCCTGGCGGCGACCCTGCCGAGGCATGAGGCGATGCCGACCCTCGGCCGGCTTCTCGCGACCGGCAAGCGCCTCGCCGTCTTCGCCGAGAAGAAAGAAGGAGGCCCCTCCTGGTACATGCCCGCATTCACCTACATCCAGGACACGCCCCTCGGCGCCAACCGCCCCGACCAGCTGCGCTGCGACCGCTTCCGCGGCGAGCCCGACAGCCCACTGCTCCTGATCAACCATTGGATCCCTCCTTTCCCGCCCAGCCCCCGCCTGAACGCCGCGATCGGGCAACGCACCTTCCTCCGCCACCGGATCCGCGGCTGCATGGACACCCGCGGCTTCACCGGCACGATCGTCGCCGTCGACTTCTACGAGCGGACCGCCGTGGTTCGGGTGGCGGCCGAACTCAACCGCTGAGGCACACTACGAGCCCGTTCAGTGGTGCCCGGCGCCCAGCCTGACGTTGACCTTCGTCCCTGCGGCCACCTTCGTCCCCGGTTTCGGCGCCTCCTTGGTCACGAGGCCCGCCATGCGGGTCGCGCCCTTTGCCTTGGTGACGGTGCCGCGCCTGCATCCGGCGGCGACCAGTGCCTTTTCCGCCCTCGGCAGGTGCTTGCCGATGACGTCGGGGACCGTGCAGGTCCGCGGCGACTTCGGCAGTACGGGCGGCGAGGTCGAGGGTACGGCCGGCGCGGGGTTCGGCGACACCGGGGGAGCGAGGTAGGTGAACTTGTCCCCGGAGACCGCGGTCGAGGTGCCGCCGACGGTGGTGACGGTGATGTCGACCGCCCCCGGTTGGGCGCCGGGCGGGGCGACCGCGGTGATCTCGTTGTCGGAGACGACGGTGAAGTTGGCCGCGGCCGCGCTCGCGCCGAACTTGACGGCGGTCGCGCCTTCCAGATCGCGCCCGGCGATCGTCACCGTCGTCCCACCCGACAGGGCCCCCGACGGAGGCCCGGTCTGGATCACCGTCGGCGTCCGCACGACTTCGGCGTCGAAGCCGAGCTCCCCGGAGTTGGAGTAGATCGGCGAGGCCGAGCCGCCTTCCGGGAAGGTAGGCGAGAAGGCCCGGTAGTTACTGCCCACGACGTTCCCCACGCTGTAGGTCGCGTTCAGGCCTTCCGCGTCGAGGCCGATCAGGTCGCCGGCCTGGATCGGCACATTGGTCGGGAAGACCTGCAGCGAGGACCCGACGGGCGTCGCGAAGCTGCCGCCCCCGGCCCCGATGTAGTTGGCTCCGACCGGCCGCAGGACGCGGATCCGGAAACCACCGCCGGAGAAGGTCCCTTTCGTCCTCCAACGTACGATCGTGCCGCTCACCGGCGAGGCGACGTGTGCGCCGACCCCGCCCAGAGCGGTGTTCGCGGTCGAGGAGAGGAGACCGGAGACGGTGAGTGAGTTGGGGAATTCGCCCAAGAGCGGGCTCCCGACCACGACCGTTTCCGCGTCCGCCGCGGCGCAGACCAGCGCGAACGCGAGCACGGCAAGGCCGAAGACCGCCAATACCTGGAGCTTCCTCAACGCAGACCCCCTCCGATCGACACGGGACCGGCCGAGCCTCCCACCGCCGTCGGCCGCGCGCAACCTTTAGGGTGACCTAATGACGAGCCTGAGAACCTTCCGTTACGTCGCCCTCGCCGAGGCCACGAGCTTCCTCGCCCTGATGGTCGCCGCGGTGATCAAACGGACCTCCGACAACGAGGTCGGGGTCCAGATCCTCGGCCCGATCCACGGCGCCCTCTTCGTCGCCTACGTGATCATCGCCCTCTCGATCCGCACCGCCAACGCCTGGACCCCGCGTGAGACCGTCCTGATCCTGATCGGCGCCGTCCTCCCCTTCGGCGGCTACGTCGTCGACTGGTGGCTGGCGCGGCGACCGCAGGGATCGTCGCCGCAGCAGCAGTCTTCCTAGGCGACGGCCTCCAGGCCCAGTACGAGAGCGCCGAAGACGAAGGCGGCACGGTCACCGCGGCGGCGATCGCCAGGGCGAAGCTGAGGATGCCCCAGAACAGGATGCTGCCGAGGCCGGCATCCATCGCACCCGGGACGAAGACGATGATCAGGTTGTCGATCAGCTCCATCGTCGCGATGCTGAGGG
>JAFDWG010000322.1 GCA_018268605.1 Actinomycetota bacterium
AGCTGGCGGCGGAGGGTCGCCAGCGAGCCGAGGCCGCCGAAACCGTCCAGAGGCTGATCGAGGAGCTCGACGAGGGCCTCGACGGGCTGACCCGCATGGCGGCGGGGGAGACCATCGCCGAGGAGCCAGAGGGCGCGAAAGAATCCGAGCAGGCAGGGCGCCCGTGAGCGACGTCCACGTCCACGTCCGGGTCGCCGGCGAGCACTACGCGCTGCCGGTCGAGAGGGTGCTCGAGGTCGCCGAGCTGGACACGATCGCCGCGGTCCCAGGCGCGCCGCCGGAGATCCTCGGGGTCCGCAATCTGCGCGGGCAGGTCCTGCCGGTGGTCGCCCTGGCGGCCGTGCTCGGCCTCCCCGGCGGCGATCCCACGCGCGTCGTCGTGGTCGAGTCCGGCGAGCTACATGCCGGGCTTCGAGTCGACGAGGTCCTCGACGTCGAGGAGTTGCCGCCGCGATCGGAGGCCGTCGAATCGAACCTCCTCAGCGGCGCCTGCATGGTCGACGGCGAGTTGGTCGGGGTCCTCGACGTGGATGCCGTCCTGTCATCCATCGCGGTTCGTTGACCGCCTCCGACGAGGAGATCCGCGAGCTTGTCCGTGCCGAGGCGGGCGACTGTCTGCAGCGCATCGAGGCCAGTCTGCTGGCGCTGGAGTCGGGAGCGGGGGGCGTGGAGGAGATCGACTCGATCCTCCGGGACGCCCACTCGGTCAAGGGCAGCGCGGCGATGATCGGCTGGGAGGAGTCGACCGCGCTCGCCCACGCGATCGAGGAGCGGATGGAAAGAGGCCGCGAGGCCGGGTCGATCCCTGCCGAGCTCATCGACCTGCTGCTGCGCGCGGCCGACGGCCTTGGGAGGGCCGTGAACGGCGAGCAGGGCGTCGCACCGCCCCTGCTCGCCGAGCTGACCGCGTTCGATGCCGAGCACGGGGGCGAGTCGGCCGAGGCCTCGACGGAGGGGGAGGCGGCGGCGCCCCACGGCCCGGTTGCCGCCGCCCCCACCGCGGAGCGGTCGCCGACGATCCGGGTCGATGCCGCGAAGGTCGATCGCATGCTCGACGCGGTCGGCGAGGCCGTCCTTCACCATCGCCGCCTCGAGCATGCCCTCGAGGCAGCAGGGCCCGGGATCCGCCAGGCGTCGGAGGAGCTCGACCTCGGCGACGTCCTGCTCGCCGATCTCCAGGACTCCGTCGTCCAGTTGCGGACGCTGCCGCTGAGCGTGATCACCAGCCCGTTCCCGCGCGCCGTCCGCGACCTCGCCGCCGAGCAGGCCAAGGAGGCCTCGCTGGAGATCAGCGGCGCCGAGACCCAGCTCGACCGGGTGATCCTCGACGGCATCTCGGAGACGATCGTCCACCTGCTGCGCAACGCGGTCGCCCACGGGATCGAGTCGCCCGAGGAGCGTGAACGGGCGGGTAAGCCACGGCTCGGGCGGATCGAGCTGCGGGCCCACCAGCGCGGCGGGATGGTCGCGATCGAGGTGGCCGACGACGGCCGGGGGGTGGCGGCCGAGCTGGTCTCCCAGGCGGGTGAGGCCGGTTCGCTGGCAGATCTGCTCGCGACGACGGGGCTCTCGACCGCCGAGTCGGTCAGTGAGATCGCCGGCCGAGGGGTCGGCCTGGATGCGGTCAAGCGCAGCGTCGAGCGTCTCGGCGGCGGCCTCGAAGTGCGAAGCGAGCCTGGTCGCGGTACCGAGGTGACGCTGCTCCTGCCCTTGACCCTGGCGTTGATGCGAGTGCTGCTCTTCGAGTGGGCGGGGCAGGCCTTCGCGCTGCCGATGACCGCGGTGGGGCGGGTCGTCGCGGTGAGCGACACGACCTCGCTGGGCAACCGACCGGCGGTCGAGATCGAAGGCCGGGCGGTCCCGATCTCGTGGCTGGGGCTCGGGGCGGGACCGGGAGAGGTGCCGCCGCGCTCGCCGGCCGTGATCGTCGAATCGCTCGGTCGACAGATGGCGGTGATGTGCGAGGCATTGATCGGGGAGGAAGAGGTGGTGATCAAGTCCCTCGGCGCGATCTTGGCCGGGCTCGACGGTTATCTGGGTGCTGCGATCCTGGGAGACGGGCGGATCGCGCTGGTCCTCGATCCGAACCACCTGCTGGACGCTCCTCGGGAGGAGATGGCCCTGGACCGACCCGCCGATGTGAGCGCCCGCTCGCCCGGGACGGTGCTCGTCGTCGACGACCAGTTCTCCGCCCGCGAGCTGCAACGAAGCATCCTCGAGGTTGCCGGCTACCGGGTCGAGGTCGCCCGCGACGGGCGCGAGGCACTCCGCCGGATCGGCGAGATGACCGAGCTCGACCTGGTGGTGACCGATGTACAGATGCCGGAGATGGACGGGTTCGAGCTGGTCGAGGCGATCCGGGCCGACGATGTCCACCGCTCGCTGCCGGTGGTGCTCGTGACGTCGCTCGGCGACGAGGCAAGCCGGAGAAGGGGCGTCGAGGTCGGGGCCGACGCCTACGTCGTCAAGAACGAGTTCGATCAGGAGGCGCTGCTGGAGACGATCGAGCGCCTCACCGCGGGATGAGTCCCGCGATGGCGCGCCGGGTCTTGATCTGCGAGGACTCGAAGGCATACGCTGCCGGACTCTCCCGATTCCTCGAAGAGGACCCCGAGATCGAGGTGGTCGGCATCTCGCGCAGCGGGGAGGAGGCGATCGCCGACGTCGAGCGGCTCGCGCCTGACCTGCTCACCCTCGACATGCAGTTGCCCGGGATGGACGGCCTTGAGGTGGTGCGTACGGTCATGGAGTCGCATCCGCTGCCGATCGTCGTGATCAGTGCGGTCGTCGCCCGCGGGTCGGAGCGAGCCTCGGCGGCCCTGACCGCCGGGGCGCTTGAAATCCTCTCCAAGGAGCAGCTTCGGCTCGATCGACCCGATGATGTCTGGGCGCAGGCGATGCGTAGTCGGTTGCGCCGGCTCTCGAGTATGCGGGTGGGGCGCTCCCGCCAAGTCTTCGGCCGACCGGAGGCGGTGGTCCCGAGGTCGGCGCGGATTCCTCGTCGCACGGCTGCGGCGATCGGGATCGGTGCCTCCACCGGCGGTCCGCCGGTCCTTGCGTCGATCCTCGGACAGTTGCCGGAGGATTTCGCGGTCCCGGTCCTCGTCGTGCAACACATGACGCCCGGGTTCATCGAGGGTTTCGTGCGTTGGCTCGACCGCAAGCTGGCGTTGCCCGTGCAGCTGGCCGCCGATGGTGAACGAGCGGGCGCCGGTATCTGGTTCGCTCCCGACGCCGGTCATCTCCTATTGACCGAGTCCGGGCACTTCGCCCTCGCCGACAAGCCGGTGGGACCACACCGGCCTTCGGTGGATTCGTTGCTCGGCAGTCTCGCCCAGAGCTGCGGGGCGGATGCCGTCGGCGTCGTCCTCACCGGGATGGGTCGCGATGGGGCGGTGGGGGCGGCGGAGATCCGCCGCATGGGCGGCATGGTGGCCGCGCAGGATGAGGCCTCCTCCGTCGTCTATGGGATGCCGCAGGCGGTTGCCGAAGGCGGCGTCGATCTGATTGCCGACCCGGCCGCACTCGGGCAAGCCCTGGCGGCTCTCCGGCCTGCGGTTGGGAAGAGATGACGGACGACCTCGGCAGGTTGGCGGCACTCGTTCAGCGGGAGACCGGGATCGTGATCAGGGAGACTCAGAGGGACGCGCTCGCCGCGGCGGTCCGCCGGGTCACGCCCGCGACAACCGCCGGCTTGCTCGACAAGGACGATCCCGAGCACGCCGCGTTGCTCGGTCAACTGGTCGACCAGCTGGCGGTCCAGGAGACCTTCTTCCTGCGCGAACCGGATGCGTTGAGGGAAATCGACTGGCAGGGGCTGTTGGCCGCGGCCCAGGCCCGGGGGGCAACTGATGTCAACGTCTGGGTGGCCGCCTGCGCATCCGGCGAGGAGGCCTACTCGGTGGCGCTGCTGGCGACCGAGGCCTTCGGGCACGGGCGCCCACCCGTCTCGATCCTCGCCACCGACATCTCGATGCGCGCCTTGCGACGCGCCGAGGCGGGCGTCTACTCGGAGCGCTCGGTCCGCGAACTTGGCCCCGAGCGACGCGAGCGGTTCCTGGTTCGTGGAGAGAAAGGGAGCGCCGTCGGCGGACAATTGCGCTCGCTGGTCCGCCTCCGACGCCACAACCTCGTCTCCGACCCGGCACCTCCTCTTGCCGAGGTCGCCTTCGATCTGATCCTCTGTCGCAACGTCCTGATCTACTTCGGTCACGACACCGCCGCAACCGTGGTCCGGTCACTCGAATCGGCGCTACGTCCAGGCGGCGAATTGATCCTCGGCGCAGCGGATCGACTGGCGAGCGTGGCCCGGCGGCTCGGTGCCTCGATTGCGGGCCAGGCGGAGCCTCCCGACGAGCCCGACGCATCCTCGGCGAGTAGACCGCGGGCGTGGCGCTTTGACGTCTCACCGCGCGGGCGACGTGACACCCGGCCGGAGCAGGCTTCGGCCACAGATTCCCCACTTCGGATGACCTCGCTGATCGGAGCCGCCGATCACGCCGACGTCGCGGCCATGATCGAGACTGCCCGGCAGGTCCTGGCCGAGGATCCCATGAACGCCGAAGCGCACTTCGTCAGGGGGCTGAGTGAGCTCGCGAACGGTGACGCGAAGGTCGCCGTCGAATCGTTGCGGCGTGCCCTCTATATCGAACCATCGTTCGCGCTGGCCGCCTTCCAGCTCGCCCGCGCCCATGATCGCACCGGGGACGAGCAGGCGGCGCGGCGAGCCTACCTCCAGGCGCTGCGGGCGCTCGCAAGCGGCACCGACGGCGCACGCCTGATGATCGCACCGGAAGATGTCGGCGAGATCGCCGCCGCCTGCCGAGCGCGCCTCGCAAGCGGATAGTCGCAAACCGCCGCGCAGGGTCGAACCCGCGCCATCTGGCCTCCGTCGTCGGCCGCGGGAGCCGACACCTCATAGACACTTCCGTCCGGCATCTCGAATCGATCGCCTGTCCTCACCACGGATCTCCCGTCGCACCCTGTCAAGCGACGACCCCGGCACGGTGGGTAGGGGCCGGGGTCGCCGATGCTCGTCGAAGGCTTTGGAGGCATGCCTGGGCCGAGCGACGAGAGATTAGCCGGAGTTTTGGAGCGGACGGCGGACCTTTTCGAAGCCGGATTCGTCCGGTTGGCCCATCGGCGTGGTTTTCGCCTTGCGCGGGATCGTGGCGGTCTGGGAGGCTGGGGTGTCTCGTCCTAATCGTCCAAAACGTCGGAAGGATCGCGCAATGCACCGCATCAGCGGCAAGCTCACGTATTCCAATGTCGTCGCCACCCTCTGTCTTGTCCTGCTCGTCGGAGGCGGCACCGCCTTCGCCGCCACGCAACTGGAAAAAGAAAGCGTCGGCACCAGGCAACTGAAGAAAGAAGCCGTCACGCCGATCAAATTGAGTACGAAAGCCAAAGCCGCGTTGACCGGGCCCGCCGGACCGGCGGGGGCGAAAGGCGCCACCGGTCCCCAGGGTCCGCAGGGCCTGAAGGGAGATCCCGGAGCAAACGGCGCGACCAACATCAGGCTGATCGAATCGAGCGGCACCGGTACGGTCTCTGCGGAATGCCACCCCGGCGAACACATCACCGGCGGAGGCGCGATCGACAACGGCGCCGGGACGATCAAGTCGAGCTACCCGAACGCCGGGATCGGGGCCGAAGAACCTGCGAACCGCTGGACCGCGATCGCCAGCAGCGGCGCCGACTCGGTGACGGTCCGGATCCTCTGCGCCTCTCCCTGAAACTCAAGTGGCGCGGCGGTCCTCCGGGCCGCCGCGCCACAATCGAGTAGCCCCGTCCACCGCCCGACACCACGGGTATGTGACCCGCTCCGTTGATGCGAGGAATGCCTTGTTCGCGGTGGTCCGGCGGAGCATCTCCAGCAGCGTGTCCACCCTGATCTCATCGCCCTCCTCGAAGGCGATCGTCCGCGCCGTCGCGTTGGCCGTCCAGTTCAGTAACCCGGCGCGACAGCGGTCGTCGCCCGGCCTCGGCCTCGACCCCTTTCCGGTCTCACCTGACCGGGTTACGCTGGTCCCATGGCCGACACGCCGCAGACGCGGTATGCGAGCAGCGGTGGGATCAGCATCGCCTACCAGGTGTTCGGCGAAGGTGCGCTGGACCTCGTCGTCGCCCTGCCTTGGGTCTCGAATCTCGACCTACAGTGGGAAAGCCCGATGCTCGCCCACTTCTTCCACCGGCTCGCGGCCTTCGCCCGGGTGATCGTCTTCGACCGCCGCGGCGTCGGTCTCTCCGACCCCGTCGACGGGGTCGCGACGCTTGAGGAGAGGATGGATGACATCCGCGCGGTGATGGACGCGGCCGGGTCCGAGCGGGCCGCCCTGCTCGGCATGTCTGAGGGGGCGATGGCCTGCATCCTGTTCGCCGCGACCTACCCGGAGCGGACGTCGGCGCTGCTGCTGTGGGGGGCGATGGCGCGCTCGACCGAGGACGACGAGTATCCCTGGGCAGCCTCGAAGGAGGCGTTGATCGAGGCCGGGGTGGAGCTGATCGGTCCGATGTGGGGTCAGGGGGCGACGATCGACATCTTCTCGCCGAGTCTCGCCGAGGACGAGCAGGCGCGCCAGTACACGGCCCGGATCGAGCGCGGCGCCGGCAGTCCGCTGCGCGCCTGGCAGATCTTGAAGATGTTCCTTGAAACCGATGTTCGTGAGGCGCTGCCGTTGATCCAGGCACCGACGTTGGTGATGCATCGCCGGCACGATTACGCCGTCAACGTCCGCGCCTCGCGCTGGCTCGCCACGCAGATCCACGGCAGCCACTACGTCGAGTTCGAGGGGATCGATCACTTCCCGTGGGTCGGCGACGCCGAGGCACCGCTGGCGACGATCGAGGAGTTCCTCACCGGCGTCCGTCCCGCGATTCGGCCCGAGCGGGTGTTGGCGACGGTCGTCTTCACCGACATCGTCGGATCGACCGAGCGGGCCACCGAAGTCGGCGACCACCGCTGGCGCGAGCTGCTCGACCGCCAGCAGGCGCTGGTCCGGGAGCGGATCGCGCTGCAGGAGGGTCGCGAGATCAAGACCACTGGCGATGGCTTCCTCGTCACCTTCGACGGCCCTAGCCGCGCCGTCCGCTTCGCCCGCTCGGTGGTGCTCGACGCGCCGACGATCGGGATCGAGATCCGCGCCGGCGCCCACGCCGGCGAGGTCGAGCTGATCGGCGACGACATCGGCGGGATCGCGGTGCACGTCGCCTCGCGGATCTGCGGCCTCGCCGGCGGCGGCCAGGTCCTCACCTCGCGGACCGTGCACGACCTCACCGTCGGCTCCGGCCTCTGCTTCGAGGCGTGGGGCAGGCGCGAGCTGAAGGGTGTCGACGGAGAGTGGGAGCTCTACGAGGTCGGCTGATCCCGACCGATGACCTCGAGGATCGCCGCGCAGCGTCCCCGCCTAAGGATCCAGGTCCCAGGGAACCGACCCGACGAGAGAAGGATCGTCGGAACCGTCGCGCCTCGGTATCGACCGCATGAAGGGAGCCGCCCGGTCGGCCAGATCGCCGCTGCCCGCCTTTGCTCTCGCCGTTATCGCGATGTCACCGAGTCCACCACGGTCGTCGGGCACCTGGACGAGGAAGCGCTCGAGCGGCAGGCTCAGCACGACGTTCGGGGCCTCGGCTTCGACGATCTCCCGCACCATCATGCTGGTGTGGACGAAGACCAGACGGGTGAAGGTCTCCTTGAGGAAGAGGATCATGTTCTGGACGAAGGACTCGCCGAAGACGACGCAACAGGTCCGGTCGTCCTCCGCCGCCTCCTTTTCGAACACCATCACGCGGCCGTGGTTCTGGACCTGGTTGTCGAAGACGAGGGCGCTGCGATGCGTCGACAGGTCGGCCCGGATCGTCCTGCTGATGGGGGCCGGATAGAGCTTCACCCCGAGGCCTCCCGGTGCGCTCGCCTCGATCCACCGGACATCACCCGGGGCGACCTCCGAGAACATCGCTCCTTCCTCGCGCAAGGTGCGACAGATCTCCTGATAGGCGAGGAACGCACCGCGTTGATTCCAGTGCGAATCCGTCTTGGGATACAGCTCGGCCTCCCCCTTGGAGGCCTCGAGAACAGGCAGGGCATAGGCGACCGGCGCCCCCACCTGCTCGGCGACACGAAGAAATTCGTGGACGGGCCTCCGTTGCGCGCCGTGAAGCCCCTCGGGCAGGTGCTCGGAATAGAGGAACTCCTTGTCCGGGATGACCAGACACCGCCACCGCGCCCTGGTGCCGCCGATGAAGTCGCGGCGGCGCTGAAGGACGCGCCTCCACTCGCTGCGCTTCTTCCGCCCGAGCTTTACCTTGCCCGCGCGCTGGCCGATCACGTCGTTGGTGTCGCGGCGAAGGAAGAGCCACCCGTCGTTGCCGACCAGGACCTTCTCGCGTTCGGCAGGCGGTGAGAGCATCGTCCAGCCGAGCGCGGGGACATCCCTGGCGACACCGAGCAGTCGACGCCTGCCGGGCAGCTTGGACTTCAGACCGACGTCCACCCGCACCGTCCCGAGGTCGACCGTCGATGCGTCCTCCAGCGTGACCTGGACCGCGATCGTGCCGGACCCGAGCCCATCCGGCTCGAGGATGACGTGGAAGCCCGACCCGAGCGCCCCGGGCACATCCCCGAGAAGCTCGGCGACGTCGGGACGATCGACGTTCAATGGGGCGAGGCCGACCTCGACGCCATCGGCGCGGATCTTTATCTCACGTGCCGGAGAGTCCAGGCCGACCGCCCAGCCGACGAGGAAGAGACCACGCCGGTTGGCTCCCGCCCTGAGGTTCCCCTTGATCCGGCGCCCGGGTCGGCGATCTTGGGTGGTCGCCGCGGAGAGCCTCAGCTTCGACCTGGCCGGCGTGGTTGCCGTGGAAGCCATGAGAGCAGATGAAATTACCCGCCTTCCCGACCGCCAGGGCTTCGCCGGATCCGCCGGTGGACCAACGTTCGATGGAAGGGACCGGCCCACTGCTTGCCTGCGGGGACTTTCCAGATGTAGCGCGTGGCTGTCCCGAAACCTGGGCAGTCGATCCTGGCGCGCTCCCCGGGTGCGGGATAGGTGACCGGTCCTCGACCACGGCTCTGCCGGCCGGCGGAACGGTAGCCGGACCATCCCTGCAGGATCGAGACCATAGGTGTCCGCTGAGCCGTCGGGTCCTACATACGTCTGGCGGCTCGATGAATCCTTTGGAATGAGATCTTTTAGGGGTTACGATCGGACCGTGAGAGCTCCGGGTCGAGTCGCCGTGGTTGCGGCGCTGGCCGGCGCCTTGGCGCTGACCGCGACGCCCGCCCTCGCCCGCAAGCCTCCCCGTCGGCAGGCCCCCAGGCCCAACCTGACCGTCACGGCCGAAGTCGAAGGCGATCCCTTCCTCTTCTACGGCCAGGCTCCTCAGAAGCTGACGATCACCGACACGGTCTCCAACCAGGGCGCCGGTCGGGCAGGACCGACCCTCACCAAGGTCTACCTGGAACATGACCACAAGCTCTGGGTCCTCGGCGACCGCGCGGTGGCGGCCCTGGGGGCCGGCAAGACCGATACCGGCAACGACACTCTCCACATCGACCGCTTCCCCCTCGGCGCCTACAAGCTCATCATCTGCACCGACGCGAAGAAACAGGAAAGTGAGACCGACGAGAGCGACAACTGCGTGAAGCTGAGCGACCCACGCTGGTTCTTCGTCGCCGCCCCCCGCTGGGGAGGCTCGATGAGCGGCACGCAGACGACGGTCGGCAACGGCGAACTCACCGAGCGCTGGAACTCGACCAACGCGAGCCTCGACTTCGACCAGTACGAGCACGGCGGCGTCTTCACCTACCTGTTCAGTGGCTCGGTCATCTGGAGCGACTCGGGCACCGACGCCGCCGGTTGCTCGATCAGCGGCTCCGGTGAAGACAGCTTCAAGGACGACGCGGCGAACGGGCAGCTCACCGTCAACTACCTGAAGGGCGACTACACGACGACCGGCCTCTCGGAGGAAAGCGGCGTGACCTTCCCGCTGAGCATCCACGACTGCCCCAGTGGCCATAGTCCCGCGGGCACCTCGACCGGCCCGTTCCAGCGGGTCTTCTGGGAACCCTCGCCGCTCGGCACCCCGGTCCCGCTTCCCTTCGGGTCGACCTCACTGCCGGGCAGCCCGTCCAGCCTCTTCAACGTCGCCTGGACCTGGAACCTGAAGCTGAAGGCCCCGTCGCGATGAGGACAGGCGGCACGGCCATCCGCACCGCGCTGGTCGGGGTGGTCGCCTGCCTCGCGCTTGCCGCCGCCTCCTCGGCGGACGCCGACAGCCTGACCTTCATCAAGGAAAGCAACGTATGGCTCTCGAACCCCGACGGCTCCGGCCAGTACCAGGTCACCTTCGACGGCAGCGCCGACGCGCCCTACCAGACACCGTCGGAGTCCGACGGCGGCGTCGTCGTCGCGATCCGAAAGACCCCCGGCCAGCGCAACCAGATCTACCGGATGACCCAGAGCGGCCAGCTGCTGAATCCGCCGATCAACACGCCCGCGCCGGGCACCGGGGCGATCGACGCCAAGGTCTCGCCGGACGGCTCGCTCGTTGCCTACTGGTTCGTGACCACCGTGATGGACCCGGGCTGCCCGTTCTGCATCGTCACCTCCAACCGGGTCCTGCTGAGCCACTCCGACCGGTTCACCAACGCCGACGAAGTCGGGACGCCGAACACCGGCGGCTTCCCCTCCTGGATCGACGACCAGACGATCATGCTCGGCGACGGAACCTCGAGCCAGTGGTACTACCGGCTCGGGATGCCGGAGGCGGCGGAATGGTTCGACGACACCGACATCACGGGCGTCCAGTCCTTCAACACGTTGCTCGACGCCGAAGCCGCGCCGACCGGCGACCGCCTCGCCGTGGTCCGCGGCGACAGCCAGGAGACGATCGCGATCCTGAAGATGAATGGACCCCCGCCGACGAAACCGAGCCCCGGGGGCTGCAGCCTCGAAGGACCCGCCGGCAAATTCGTCGACCCGACCTGGTCGAGCGACGGAAGGCTTCTCGCCTGGCAGGAGGACAACGGCGTGTGGACGATCCCGGTGCCGGCGAACCCGCTCGATTGCGCCGGCTACGGCACCCCGACCCTGCGCATCCCCGGCGCCAAGAACCCGGACCTGAGCGCCGCCGCCCTCAACCCCGGACCACGGCCGCCCTGCGGCAACCCCGGCAACCCCACCCCCTGTACGACTACCACTCCGCCCAGCGCGCCGCCGCCGCCCGCGCAGCCGCCCGCACCCGCGCCGGGCCCGGACCTGAAGCTGATCCGCGGCAAGCTGAACGGCCTCCTGGCGACGACCTCGGGCGCGCTGCGCGCGGCGAAGCTCGCCGGCCTGGTGAAAGCAGGCAAGGTGAAGCTGAAGTTCCAGGCGCCCGCGGCCGGGACGTTGAGCGCGAGCCTCACCGCCGGCGCCGGGCATCACCTGACCGATGTCGCCACCGGCAGCCTCGTCTTCGCCAACGCCGGCAGCGGCACCCTCCTCCTCAAGGTCACGCACAAGGGCGCGAAGCTGATCGGAGGCGTCCACACCCTGACCGTCACCCTGCTCCTCTCCTTCAAGCCGAAGGGGTCGGCGACGACCGTCACCGCAAAGCAGCGCCTCACCCTCTCCAGCTGACCGGCTGGGCTTTCCTCGATCGGCCGTCCGGACCGAGGGGACCTGCACTGAGCTCCGGCCGAGATTCACCTGGTCTTGAGAGGGATGGACTTTCGCCCCGTCCGGTGAGATAGTCGATTCCGGTGAGCGCCAGGCGGGCGCCTCGCGCGAGCCGTGCAGAGATGGCCTCGACGGCGACCAGATCACGGCCTGTGAACCTCGACTCCGCGGCGGCGGAAAGGGCGGCGGCGGGCAGCGCCGCGCGCCAGAAGACCCCCCGCTCGAGCCACGCCGAGTGGGAGCCGGCGAAGAGCCGGACCGATCCCGTGGCGGTGCTGGAAGGCCAGGCCGAGAACCGCGTCACCGATCTTGTGCCGATCCGCTACGGGCGCATGTTGGCGTCTCCCTTCGCCTTCTTCCGCGGGGCGGCGGCGATCATGGCGATGGACCTCTCGGGGACCCCGGATTCCGGCTTCCGGGTCCAGGCGTGCGGCGATGCGCACCTCTCGAATTTCGGCGTCTTCGCGGCCCCTGACCGGCGGCTGGTCCTCGACGTCAACGACTTCGACGAGACTCTTCCGGCGCCGTGGGAGTGGGACGTGAAGCGCCTCGCCGCCAGCTTCGAGATCGCCGGCCGCGACCGCGACTTCACCCCGAAGCAGACGCGGCGCGCCGTGCTTGCGGCGGTCGCCGCCTACCGCGAGGCGATGCTCGGCTTCGCCAAGATGGGAAACCTCGACGTCTGGTACGCGCGCCTCGACGTCGACTCCCTGCTCGCCGACCTGGCGTCGATCGCCGATCGCAGGCAGATGAAAGCGGTCGAAAAGAACGTCGCCAAGGCACAAAAGAAGAACAGCCTGAAGGCATTCGATCGCCTCGTCCACATGGTCGACGGGGAGCCGCGGATCATCAGCGATCCGCCGCTGCTCGTCCCCGCCCGCGAGCTGGTCACCGACGATCAGCGCCACGAACTCGAAGGTCGCATCCAGGAGATGCTCGGCCGCTACCGGGAGAGCCTGCGAGGGGACCATCGTGAACTGTTCGACACCTACCGGTTCGTCGACATGGCCCGCAAGGTCGTCGGGGTGGGAAGTGTGGGGACGCGCTGCTGGGTGGTGTTGATGATGGGTCGTGACGGCCAGGATCCGCTCTTCATGCAGGCCAAGGAGGCGGAGGCCTCGGTGCTCGAGCGATACGTCGGCGCGAGTGAGTTCGACAACCACGGCGAGCGGGTGGTCGAGGGGCAGTGGCTGATGCAGGCGGCCAGCGACATCCTCCTCGGATGGTTGCCCGCCTTCGGGATGGACGAAAAAGACCGCGACTTCTACGTGCGCCAACTCTGGGACGGCAAGCGGTCGGTCGAGATCGAGAACCTGCCGCCGAAAGGGCTGGCGATCTACGGCCGGGTGTGCGGCTGGGCCCTGGCCCGTGCCCACGCGCGCTCCGGAGATCGGATCGGGATCGCCGCCTACCTCGGCAAGGGCGAGAGCTTCGATCAGGCGATCGCCGATTTCGCCGAGCGCTACGCCGACCAGAACGAGCTCGACTACTCGGCGCTGGCGGACGCCGCCAGGTCAGGACGCATCGAGGTCAAGACCGATCTGAACTGATGACGGCCTGGCGGAATCCCCGCGACCCGTCGTCGGCAACACCGCGATCCTTGGTCCCGCACGGGGTAACTGTCAAGGTCCATCCACCAGCGAGGAGAAGACATGTCTGAGAGCGTCTATCGAGTCACCGAGGTGATCGGCGCCAGCGCGGAGTCATGGGAGCAGGCTGCACGTAATGCGATCGAGACCGCGGCGGGGACGGTCCGCGAGCTGCGGATCGCCGAGGTAGTCCGTCAGGACGTCACGATCGAAGACGGCAAGGTCGCGGAGTTCCGGGTCCGCCTGGGGGTCTCCTTCAAATACGACAAAGAGTAGGTCGAGGACCGACGCCGTCCACGACGCCGCATCCTCTGAAGTAAGTCCAAGCGCGCCGGAGCCTCGGGGGCGGAAGGCAACTCCTCCTCGCCGCCGCAGGCTCCGGCGCGGGGCAGCTATTCGCCGCCGAGGCTGATGATGGTCGTGGACCCGCTCTTTTCTTCCTTGGAGGTGAACGTGCCGCGGGCGTTGGCGAATTCGCCGGTCCCGCCGGTGATCACGCCTCGGGTTCCCCCCTTGCCGATCGTCGCGTTGCCGTAGAGGGAGCTACCGTGGATCGTGAACACGCCTTCGCAGATGAAGTGGGCGGCGGCGAAGGCATCATGGCTGCTGGTGCTCGCCGCGGAGGTGGCGGTACAGCGAGCCCTGAGCTTGCCGACGTTCTTCCCGTTTTCGAGCAGCGGGTTCGTGATGACGATCTCGTCTCCGGGGCTGATCGTGGTCGGGAAGCCGTGGACCTTCTTCGCGGTGGGCGCGTTGTCGATGAAGCTGAAGGTCGATCCCTTTTCGGGTTCCTTCAGCGTGATCTGGACCGGTGCTATGGCCGCGGCCGAGCCGGCGAAGACGAGGGCGGCGAGCGAGGTCGACAGGGCCAGCAAGGCGCCCGTGCCGAGGAATCTGCGCTTGGTCATGGGAGATCTCCGTTCTCAGAAAGGCAAGGGTGTGAAAGGCAGGGCGGCAGGGGGGCCGGGATACGTGGCGGACGGGCGTTAGCCCGACTGCCCCTTGCAGCCTCCGGGGTCTGCTCGCCAGGCGATCCTAGGCAGCGAGCGAGGCAGCTCGAAAGGGGGCTCTCATACTTTTGCCCCGATCGGCGGGCGGGACGCCGGCGGATCGCTGCGATCCGGGTGGGCGCGGACCGCCGTCCGGGTATGTGTCCCCTGTGGCCGGAGCACTGGAAAGACTCGACCGGGCGAGTGGGCTCGTCGTCGACCGGGCTGTGGTCGCCCATCACCGTCGGCGGCTGGAGCGGATCGGTCACGGCGGGCAACTCGACCCGCCGCGCGACGGACGGCTCTGGGCCGCGGGCGACCCTCCGCCGCGGGCAGGCTGCGAGATCGAGGTCCTGGTCGACGGCGCCGAGGCGCTGCCGCGCATCGCCGAGGCCATCTCCGTCGCCCGCTCCCACGTCCACATCGCCGGATGGCACCTGACGCCCGATTTCGGGCTGGAGCGCGACGACGGGGCCCGACGGCTGCGGGACCTCCTCGCCGACCTGGCCGAGCGGGTCGCCGTGAGGGTGCTGCTCTGGGCGGGCGCGCCGCTGCCGGTCTTTTCGCCGCGGCGTTCGCAGATGCGGAAGGTGCGCGAGGAGCTGACCCGCGGGACGAAGGTCGCCTGCGCGCTCGACGGCCGGGAGCGCCCCATGCATTGCCACCACGAGAAGCTGGTGATCGTCGATGATCGGATCGCCTTCGTCGGTGGCATCGACCTGACCTCGCTCGCCGGTGACCGCTTCGACTCGGGCGAGCATCCCGCCCGCGGCTCGATCGGTTGGCACGACGTCTCGACCCGGCTGGAAGGCCCTGTGGTCGCCGACGTCGCCGACCACTTCACCTCGCGGTGGGCGGAGGTGACCGGGGAGCGGTTGCCGGCCGCCACGCCGCAAGCGGCGACCGGCGGGCAGGAGGTGCAGCTGATCCGCACCGTGCCGGAGAAGATCTACGGGTTCCTGCCGCAAGGCGATTTCCGGATCCTCGAGAGCTACGTGCGGGCGCTACGCTCGGCCGAGTCCCTGATCTATCTCGAGAACCAGTTCCTCTGGGCGCCGCAGATCGTCGAGATCCTCCTCGACAAGCTCCGCCGACCGCCTTCCGACCGCTTCCGCCTCGTGGTCCTCCTGCCCTCGAGGCCCAACAACGGCGCCGACGACACCCGCGGCCAGCTGGCACAACTCGCCGAGGCGGACGCCGGCGCCGACCGTTTCCTCGCCGCCACGCTCTCGAGCCGGACCGGCGAGCTCGCGGGGCCGCTCTACGTGCACGCCAAGGTCGGCATCGTCGACGACGGTTGGCTGACCGTCGGCTCGGCCAACCTGAACGAGCATTCGCTCTTCAACGACACCGAGGTGAACGTCGTCAGCTGCGACCCCGCGCTCGCCCGCGCCACCCGACTGCGTCTTTGGTCCGAGCACCTGGAGCTCCCGCTCTCGGAGGTCGAGGGAGACCCGACCGAGGTGGTCGACGTCCGCTGGACACCGATCGCGCGCGAGCAGCTTCGGCGTCGCGAGCGTGACCTGCCCCCGACCCACCGACTGCTCGAGCTGCATGGCGTCTCGCGTCGCTCGGCGGCGCTCCTCGGTCCGCTGCAGGGCTTCGTCGTCGACGGATAGCGAGCCGGCGGATCCGTTTCGCACCCATCGCCAGGGTTGTCCGATCGTTAAGCGCCTCGGACGGTGGGTTGACGATCGCCCGGCGCCCGGGATAGATTCGGTCAAAGCCGGCGGGCCGGCCAGGCCCCGGGGAGGATATGGCCGGCGCCGCGGGCATGGAGGCATGCAGGCGCCCGCCGCGAAACTTCGGAGGAGAACGCGGCGGGCGCCGGGATATGCGCCTTGGGGAAAGCGCGGGGATAACCAACCGTGTCGGTCGCGATCTGTCAAGGGGAGGGAAATGACGGCCCCGGCAAAGGTGGGTTTGGCCGGGACCGCCACCGCTCGTCGCAGGACGCTTGGAGGCACGCCTCGGTCGAGCGCGGAAACCATAGAGAAGGATTTGGAGCGTAGGGCGAACCTTTTCCGCCATCCCTGGCACGCTCCGCGGGTGCGGGATAGGTTCGTATCCCACCACCAGAGGAGGTCGTGTCATGTTCGTACGCGCCGTCAGGTTCACCGATGTATCGGCCGAGCGGATGGAGGCCCTGCTTGCCAGGATCGAGGAGTCGGACGGTCCTCCGCCAGGGATCCCGTCCACCGGTCTGACGATCCTCACCGACGCCGCCCAGGGCACGGCGGTCGTCCTGCAACAGTTCGCCACCGCCGAGGACATGGAGGCGGGCGCCCGCGCCTTCGAGGCGATGGATGCCTCGGATACGCCGGGCACCCGTGTGTCGGTCGACATGTGCGAGGTGGCGCTCGAGCTGAGCGTGGATCGATAGGGCTCCCTCAGTCCCCCACCTGGACCTTATTGCCGCTGAAGTAGGGCTCGAAGAGGCCGGCTTCGCCGACCGTGACCCAGAGGACGTCGTCGTGCCGGCCGCGGATCTTCACGCGCCGGGGCGCCGCCGATCGTCAGGTCGACGACGATCTCGAGGCTCGCCGAGATAGAGCAGCCCGACCCTGCCCTGACCGAGCTCCTCCAGCGCGCGGAGGAGGCGGAAACGCCGCCTCTTCCCCTTCCGGGCCGGCGCGGACCGTGGCGACGACTCGGGCCGGGTATCGATCAGCGCCACGGGGCCTCCTTCGAAGCGCGGCCGGTCGCGGGTGCGGCCGAGGTCTGCCCCTGCACCTGGGCCTCGCGCCGGGCGGCCACCCGCCCGAACGCCTCGACCACCGCGAGGTCGAACTGCTCTCCGGCGCCGCGTCGCAGCTCTTCCAGCGCCCGCGCCGGGCGCATCGCGACGGCGTGTGGGCGCTCGGAGACCATCGCGGCGTAGGCGGCGCTGACGGCGACCACGCGTGAGCCGAGCGGGATCTGCTCGCCCGACAGGCCGTCGGGGTAACCGCCGCCGCCCCAGCGCTCGCCCACCGAGCGCACCAGGCGCGCCACCGGGACCAGCGCGGCGGCGGAGCCGATGATCCGCTCGCCGATCAGCGGGTGACGGCGGACGAACTCCCACTCGGAGTCGCTGAGCGGGCCGGGCTTGGTGAGGATCGCGTCGGGGATCGCCATCTTTCCGACCTCGTGGAGCTGGGCGGCGCGGGTCGTCTCGTCGCGCTCCTCGGCCGACATGTCGAGCTCCTCGGCGAGGGCCTGGGCGAGGCCCGCGACATCGACGGCCTGTTCGGCGAGGAGCGGGGTGCGTTCGCGGAGCGCCGCCAGCAATACGTCGCGCGACTGCGAGCCGGCGGAGATCCGCTCGCTCACCTTGTCGGCATACATCCGCCGGTCGGCGAGCTGCATCGCGTCCTTGACCGTCGCGGCCTCGCTCGGAACCAGGACGCTGCCCTGCGAAGCCGAGATCTCGAAGCCCTCGCCGCGCTCGGCGAGGGCCGCGCCGGCTCCGGCGAGGATCCGCTCGACCTCGGCCGGGCTGCATTCGGCCAGCAGGCAGAACTCGTCGCCGCCCAGCCGGTAGGCGCGGCCGTAGGAGGTGGCGAAGGCCTCGAGCCGACCACCGAGACGGGCGAGCAGCGCGTCGCCGGTCGGGTGACCGAAGGTGTCGTTGTACAGCTTGAAGCCGTCGAGGTCGAACATCACCAGGAGGTGAGAGTTGCCCGCGGCGGGCGCGCGGTCCACCGTGGCGGCGAGGTCGGCCATCAGCGCCCGGCGGTTGGCGAGGCCGGTCAGCTCATCGGTGGTGGCCTCACGTTCGGAGCCCGCGAGGCTCTCGCCAGCGCGGCGCAAGGCGAGGGCCAGCCGCCCGATCACCGCCAGCAGCGTCGTGAAGGCGAGCACTTCGGCGGCGGCGGGTAGATCGCCGGCCCGTTCGGCAGCGAGCACCGCCATCGCCAGGAGCGCGGCGGCGATCGGCACCGCCGCCACCCGCATGCCGCGCGCCACCACCCGCCGCCGCGCGGACGGGCGCACCCAGGCCGCTCCCGCGATCAGCAGCGCGCCGAGCGGCCAGGCGGCGTCGAGGATGCCGCCTTCGACGTAGGTGCCCTGGGCCGACTGCAAGAGGTAGGCCACGTCTGAGGCGGCGAGCACGACCATGCCCGCGCCGAGCAGTGACCAGGTGGCGCCCGGGCGCCAGCCGGTGAATGAGGCGGCGGTGACGACCAGGGTGAGTAGGGTCAGGTCACAGATCGGGTAGGCCAGGTTTGTGGCGGTTTCGAGGGCCGAGCCGGTGTTTGATGCCGCCGCGATCGGCCCGAGGGCCAGGGCCGCGGTCGCCGCGGCGACCGCGAGGCCCGCGATCAGGCCGTCGAGCCAGCGGGTGGCCGGGAAGGAGCCGATCCGCTCGCGCAGCAAGACGATCAGGCCGGCATAGGTGAGCGGGTAGAAGGCGAGGTAGCCCGCGTCGGCGGGCGAGGGGATCGGCACCGAGCCCGAGATCGCGAGGGCGGCCTCGTAATAGATTTCGCCGCCCGTCCATATAAGGAGGCCGAGGCCGATCAGCAGCCAGGCGCTCCGCTCACGACGCACCAGGGCGGCGCGGGTCAGGCAGGAGGCCGCGGCGCCTGCCATGACCGCGCAGTAGACCCAGGTGCCGAACAAGGCTTCGGAGCCGAGACCGCTGATGGCGTGCAGGGCAAACGCGAGGAAGCCGAGCACGACCAGGGCGCCTGCGGCGCGCATGGTCGCGCGTCGTTTGGTGCTGAGCTTGGCCATGGCCAGGAACTTCATCGAGCCGGACGGCCCAAAACTTGACGGTTATCTGAAAAGAACGCGCCAGGTGCATAAAGCAGTCAGGCTACTTTGCGCTTTTGGTCCGCCCCCCGGACGGGGACCTGATCCCCGCAGACCCCTGGGCCCCCTCGTTCATCTTGACCCGGATCACCTCGCCTGGGAGGCTTCGAACGTCCCCGATCATCCGTGCTGCCTCGGAGGGAGCGTTGGAGCAGATCGTCAAGCGCCGCCTCGTCGGAGTCCTGGTCCTCGTGGCCCTCTCCTCGATCGGCTTGGCCATTGCCGCCGCGGGGGCGATCGCGGGCGGCGAGCCGACCGCCTGCGAGACGGTATCCCTCTCCTTCGTCCAGAAGACCGTCGGCCTTCCGCACTCGACTCTTCTGCGCGACGCGAACAACCTCGAAGGGACGTCGGGTCTGGAACCCTCCGAACTGCCGCACGCCTTCCACAGCGAGTGCGGGGTCGGGCTCTGGAGCGGCGCGGCGCCCAAGAGCCACGCGGCGATCTTTCCCAAGGCCCGCGCCGGGCAGGCGGCCCAGGTCGGGGTCGACGTCTGGGCGCCGAACGCCGAAAGCCCCGATGTCGCCGAATGGGAAGAACACGAATTCGGAAAGCTGACCGAAGGCCTGGTCAAAGGTCGCTTCCAGGTACTCCTGCAGCTCCCCGGCCGGGCGAAGGCGCTCAACCCGAAAGGCGTGGGATACAGCGGCGCCGGCCTCACCGTCAAGGCGTCCGGCCGCGCCCACGGACTCGAAGCCGCCGCCGGTTGCTGGTGGGATGTCGGGACGCACCGGGCCATCTGCATGTTCACCGAGGAGGCCGAAGGCAAGCCGGTCATCGCCCACCTGAACGCCCTGGCGGCGAAGATCGTGCCGAGCTTCCTCGGTGCCCCCTGAGGGCACGCGCTTTCTCGGCCTCAGAACGAGGCCTACCCAGGTCAACCCCGCTGTTGGTCTGCCGACCCGGTCGAGATGACGAGCCTGGGTAAGTGGTCACCGTGGCGTGATCGGTCCTGGCCGCGGGTGGCGGCGGCCATCCTTCTGCTCGCGGCCGCGGTCGTGTGGGCGACCATCCGCGGCCTCCATTCCTACGCGCTCTCGCCCGTCGGGATCGGCTACGACCTCGACCAGCCGCCGGTCGTGCTGGCCCTGGTCGGGGGGTGGATCTTCTACCGGAGCCGCCGCCCTTGATCCTGCCGCAGATCCAGATCGCCCGTGGACATTGGATCCTTGGGGCGCTGTTCCTGGCGATCATCCTCGACGAGTACCTGCCGCTGATCGGACGCGACGATCAGCCGGCGCGCTCCCGCTCGCCGCTGATCGGCTGGGCGCTGATGATCGGTGGGGCGGGGGTCTGGGCGACCGTGATCTTCGCCGACGTCGTCCACGACATGCTCGTGCACTTCCTCTGGGGCGACCTTCTCCTCGCCGCCGGCGCTCTCGAACTCGCCCGCCGGCGCGGCGTCTACGAGAGGCCCTGGCTCGACTACGTGCTGCCCCTCGCGATCCTCGGCTGCGGGCTCCTGTTCCTCGTCCACGTCGAGATCGACCCGGAAGGCCAGGGGGCCCGGTGGCATCTGTCGATGGGGCTGCTCCTGGTCGCCGCCGGGCTGCTCGAGCTCCTGCGGCTGCGATGGCCGAGGGTCGCGGCGATCCCGCTCGGATTACCGGCGCTCGCGGCCTTCGCCCTTCTCCTGATCGCGATCCCCGTCGCGGCGGCGTCATGACTCCTCGGTCCATGGGGTTCACCGCGATACGCCGTGCATCGGCGTCGGTGGGCCTAGCCGTCTTGCTCCTGCTTCTGGTCCCGGCGGTGGCGTCGGCACACGCCGTCCTCGAGACGTCGACCCCGAGCTTCGGCGACGTCGTCGCAGAAGAGCCCGTCCGTCTCACCCTCGAATACGACGAGGATGTCGTCCCCGGCCTCGCCCAGGTCTCCGTCCTGACGCCGCAGGGCCGGGACCTTGCGCAGGCGCCACAGGTGTCGGGTTCCACGGTGACGGTGCCTCTCGACCGAGGTCCGAAGGGCAGCTACACGGTCCGCTGGCGGATGGTCGCAGGCGACGACGGGCACGTGACCGAGGGCGCCTTCAGCTTCGGCGTCGACGCCCGACCCGTCGCGCCCGTGCCGGCCGCGGGCGCCGGGATCCCGCTCGCTCCGGAGATCCTCGTCTGGCTCGAGTTCATCGGCATCGCACTTGCCGGGGGGACGCTGGTCTTCCGGGCGCTGATCACCGCGCCCGTCATGAGGAGGATCGGGGGGAGCGGGGAGGACGAGGGACGGATCGCCGTCGCGATCGCGGCGATCGGCGCGGTCGTCGCGCTCCACGCGGCGCTCTTCTCCTTCCTGGTCGGCGCCTATCCCGTGGTCGGTGGCGACCTCGGGGACTTCGTCGACGCCGAGATCATCCCGATCCGCCTCTCGACCCATCTCGGTCAGGCATTCACCTATTCGTGCTTCGCCTGGATCGGGGTGATCGCCCTGATCGTCGGTGCGTGGGTCCATCCCCGTCGCCGCGAGGCGCTCTTGGCCGTCGCCGGGGTCGCGTCGCTGGCGATCGCCTTCGGGTTGAGCTGGGCGGGACATCCGGCAGCGGGAGGCACACTGCTCCTCCTCGCCGACTATGCGCATCTGCTCGCGGCCGCCCTCTGGTTCGGTGGACTGGTCGCCCTGGTGGCACTCGCGGCCGGCGTCCGGTCTCACCCGGACCGCGCGGAGACCTTCCGTGCCTGCCTGCTCCGCTTCTCCGCGTTGGCCCCGGCTGCGGTCGTTGCGCTCGCCGGAGCCGGCGTCGGTGTCGCGATCGGCGAGTTGCCATCGCTTTCGGCGATCGTCACGACCGGCTACGGACTGGTACTCGTCGGCAAGACGGCGATCTTCGCGGTCGCGATCGCACTCGCCGCCTACCACCGCTACTCGGTCGTGCCCCGGGTGGCCGCCAGGGCCTCGGCCGGCGGACTGCGCGAGACCCTGATCACCGAGGTCGTGATCCTAGGGGTCGCTCTCGCATTGGCCGCCGTCGTGAGTCAGACGGCCCCACCGGCCTGATGTGACCCGCGCGCCTCGCCCGGCTATCTGGGTGAACGACTGCGGCGGCTCGCAGAGGGCGTCGACGAAGGCGTCGTCCCAGGCGCCGCGGTCGCGGACCTCGCGGACGAGACGGGAGAAGGATCGGCCGGCGCGAGGAGAGTTCGCGGGCGCTTCGACGCTCACACGCACAAGACCCTGGGCACCCTGTTCCGCGACGGCGCCCCGCGCATCTCCGGCACGGAGACCAACTTCGAGGACGGCCAGCCCTGGATCGGCTCGATGTGGGAGGCGTTGAAGGCCTTCGACCTTCGCCGCGATCCGCGCTTCGCCCGTTGCGATGAGCGCGGACGGCAAAGGGGTCCGAATCGAGTCCTGGACCTCGGAGCGCGGCGTGCGCACGCTCGAGCGGGTCGACGGCGATCTCCCGATCGATCCGATCCCCGGTCTCGACGAGGTCTGATCTCGCCAACTCACGGAGTAGCTGCTCGGGCTGAGAGACTTGGGGCGATGACGGCCCCGTCACTGCCTTTCGACCCGATCGAGGAGGCGCGTCGCCATTGGGCGGCGCGTTGGCCGGGGGACGCCGCCGACGAGATGGTCGCGGTGACCTCGGTGATGCGGGTGCACCAGATCCTGATGGCGCGGCTGAACGAGCTGCTGGAGCCGTACGGGCTGACCTTCCCCCGGTACGAGGCGCTGATGCTGTTGCACTTCTCCAAACGGGGGTCGCTGCCGCTGGGGAAGATCGGGGAGCGGCTGCAGGTGCATCGGACCAGCGTCACCAACACGATCGACGGGCTCGAAAAGCTGAAGCTGGTGCGACGGGTGCCGCACGAGAGCGATCGGCGGGCGGTGCTGGCGGAGATCACGCCGGCCGGGCGGAAGGTCGCCGAGGAGGCGACCGAGACGCTGAACGGCGCCCACTTCGCCACCGAGCCGCTCTCCGATGGCGACCTGGCGAGCCTCGCCGGGATCCTTCAGTCGCTGCGCGCGGGCGCCGGCGACTTTCCTGGCTGAGGCTGTCTGAGATCGCCGACCGAACGGGTCGGCGATTTCTCTGTCGATGAGATATGTGGTATTCCTACTATCCATGTCCCGCGTAACTGCTGATGCCTCCCGCAGCGCCGTCCCGGCGCAGGGATCCGACGAGCTCCCGCTCCGCTTCGTCACCGCCGCCTCGCTCTTCGACGGGCACGACGCGGCGATCAACGTGATGCGGCGCCTGATCCAGGACTCCGGCGCCGAGGTCGTGCACCTCGGGCACAACCGCAGCGTCCGGGACGTGGTGCGGGCGGCGATCCAGGAGGACGCCGACGGGATCGCGATCAGCTCCTACCAGGGCGGCCACACCGAGTACTTCAAGTACGCCGTGGAGATGCTGGCCGACGCCGACGCGTCCCATATTCGCGTCTTCGGCGGCGGCGGCGGGACGATCACGCCGGAGGAGATCGCCGACCTCGAGGGCGCCGGGGTGGAGCGGATCTACCACCCCGACGACGGCATGAATCTGGGGCTCGTCGGGATGATCGACGACCTGGTCGAGCGGGCGCGCTCGCAGCAGCGCGCCTCGACCGTCCCGGAGGCCGACCGCACCGACGACCTCGGAGTCGCGCGGATGCTCTCGGCGCTCGAGGACGGGGTGATCGGCGACGAGGACCTCGACCGACTGCGTGGCGAGTGGACGGTGAAGGGCGCGGGCGTGCCCGTCGTCGGCATCACCGGCACCGGCGGCGCGGGCAAGTCGACCGTCACCGACGAGCTGCTCTCGCGCTTCGTCCAGCACCTGCCCGACCTGCGGATCGCGGTGCTCGCCGTCGACCCGACCCGGCGCCGGACCGGCGGCGCCCTGCTCGGCGACCGCATCCGGATGAACAGCCTGCGCCACGAGCAGCTCTACATGCGCTCGATGGCGACCCGGCGCAAGAACCTCTCGACCAGCGCGGTGCTCGCCGACGCGGTCGCCTTCCTCAAAGCCGCGGGGTTCGACCTCGTCCTGGTCGAGACCGCCGGCATCGGCCAGTCGGACTCGGAGATCGTCGACCTCGTCGACCTGCCGATCTACGTGATGACCAGCGAGTTCGGCGCCGCCTCGCAGCTGGAGAAGATCGACATGCTCGACCTCGCCGAGATCGTCGTCATCAACAAGTTCGACAAGCAGGGGGCGAGCGACGCGCTGCGCGACGTCCGCAAACAGTGGCGCCGCAACCGTGTCGCCTTCGAGCTGTCCGACGACGAGGTGCCGGTGTACCCGACGATCGCCTCGCAGTTCGCCGACCCCGGCGTCACCTGGATGTTCGTGAAGCTCTGCGAGGCCTTGACCGAGCGGGCGGGCGGAGACGACCCGGCGCGCTTCGCTCCCGGCATCGATCCCGCCAACCACGAGCCGCGCGGCAACACCCTGATCCCGGGCAATCGGGTCCACTACCTCGCCGAGATCGCCGAGCAGGGCCGCGGCATCAACGCCAAGGTCGAGGAGCTCGCCGAGAAGGCGTCCCAGGCCCAGCACCTCTACGAGGCGATGAAGGTCGATCCCGGCAACGAGGTCCTCACCAAGGCGTACGAGGAGGCGCGAGTCGGGCTCGGCCCCGAGGCCCTCTCGCTGCTCGAGAACTGGGACGCCCGGATCGAGGGCATCACCGCCGAGAGCTTCAGCTACGCGGTCCGCGGCAAGGAGATCACCGGGCCGAACTACCGCGAAACCTTGTCCCGCCAGCAGGTGCCGAAGATCGCGGCGCCTCCTTATAAGGACTGGGGCGAGCGGCTGCGCTTCCTGATGAAGGAGAACCTGCCGGGCGCCTATCCGTTCACCGGCGGCGTCTTCCCCTACCGGCGCGCGGGCGAGGACCCGACCCGGATGTTCGCCGGCGAGGGTCCCCCCGAGCGGACCAACCGCCGCTTCCACTACCTCTCGCAGGGTCAGCCGGCGGCGCGCCTCTCGACCGCCTTCGACTCGGTCACGCTCTACGGCGAGGACCCGGCCGAGCGCCCCGACATCTACGGCAAGGTCGGTAACTCGGGGGTCTCGATCGCGACGCTCGACGACGCGAAGAAGCTCTACTCGGGCTTCGACCTCTGCGAGCCGACCACCTCGGTCTCGATGACGATCAACGGGCCGGCGCCGATCATCCTCGCCTTCTTCATGAATGCCGCGGTCGACCAGCAGGTGGAGAAGCACCTGAAGGAGGCGGGACAGTGGGAGGTGACCGAACGCAAGCTGGACGAGATCTTCGCCGGCAAGCCACGCCCCGAGTACCGAGGCGAGCTGCCGCCCGGGAACGACGGCCTCGGCCTGGGGTTGCTCGGCGTCTCTGGCGCCGACGTCCTCGACGCGGAGACCTACGCTCAGATCAAGGACGACACCCTGCGCAAGGTCCGCGGCACCGTCCAGGCTGACATCCTGAAGGAGGACCAGGCACAGAACACCTGCATCTTCTCCACCGAGTTCGCGCTGAAGATGATGGGCGACGTCCAGGAATTCTTCGTCGAGAACGGGGTGCGGAACTTCTACTCGGTGTCGATCAGCGGGTACCACATCGCCGAGGCCGGGGCGAACCCGATCTCCCAGCTCGCGTTCACCCTCGCCAACGGGTTCACGATCGTCGAGTACTACCTCGCGCGCGGGATGGAGATCGACTCCTTCGCGCCGAACCTGAGCTTCTTCTTCTCCAACGGGATGGACCCCGAGTACGCGGTGATCGGTCGGGTGGCACGGCGGATCTGGGCGCGGGCGATGCGCGAACGCTACGGCGCGAGCGAGCGCTCCCAGATGCTCAAGTACCACATCCAGACGAGCGGCCGGAGCCTCCATGCGCAGGAGATCAGCTTCAACGACATCCGCACCACGCTGCAGGCGATGTACGCGATCTTCGACAACACCAACAGCCTCCACACCAACGCCTACGACGAGGCGATCACGACGCCGACCGAGGAGTCGGTGCGCCGCGCGGTGGCGATCCAGCTGATCATCAACCGTGAGCTCGGGCTGAACTACACCGAGAACCCGTGGCAGGGCTCGTTCGCGATCGAGGCGCTGACCGACCTGGTCGAGGACGCGGTGTACGAGGAGTTCGAGCGGATCTCCGAGCGCGGCGGCGTGCTCGGGGCGATGGACACGATGTACCAGCGCGGGAAGATCCAGGAAGAGTCCATGTACTACGAGCGGCTGAAGCACGACGGCACGCTGCCCCTGATCGGCGTCAACACCTACCTGCCCGAGGAGGGCAAGGGCGAGGCGATAGACACGGTCGAACTGATGCGCTCGACCGACTCCGAGAAGGACGACCAGATCGCCGCCACCCGCGCCTTCCAGGAGCTCGGCGCGGCGGGGCGCGACCAGGCGCTCGGTCGCCTGCGCGACGTGGCGCGGGAGCGCGGCAATGTCTTCGAGGCGCTGATGGAGGCGGTCAAATTCGCCTCGCTCGGCCAGGTCTCCGGCGCCCTCTATGAGGTGGGCGGTGAGTACCGGCGCAACATGTAGCTAGCGTCGTCGGGATGAGCGCGCCGCGCATCGTCTCTCTGGTCCCGAGCATCACCGAGCTCCTTTGTGATTTAGACCTGTCCGAACAGCTCGTCGGGCGGACGGGATTCTGCATCCATCCGTGGGAGACGGTGAAGTCGATCCCGAAGGTCGGAGGGACCAAGGACCTGAAGTTCGACAGGATCCGCGAACTGGAACCGACGCACGTCGTCGTCAACATCGACGAGAACAAGAAAGAGGACGCGGAGATGTTGGCGGAGTTCATCCCGAACGTGGTCGTCACCCATCCGCTCGGCCCGCGCGACAACCTCGATCTCTACCGCCAGATGGGAAGCGAGTTCGATCGCGAAGCCCAGGCCGAGGAGTTGTGTGGGAAGTTCGAAGCGGCCCTTGAGCGCGTCGAGGACCGCTCCGAGCAGAAGGTTCTCTACCTGATCTGGCGCGACCCCTGGATGACGATCTCACCGGAGACCTACATCTCCCGGACGCTCGGGCTCTTCAACTGGACCACCGTCCCCGCGAGCACCGAGGAGCGATACCCCGAAGTGGACCTCGCCGAAGTCGAGGTGGACCGCGTCCTGCTCTCCTCGGAGCCCTTCCACTTCAAGGAGCACCACGTCGCCGAGGTCGAAGGACTCGTCCTCGGCGCGAAGGTCTCTTTGATCGACGGTGAGATGACCTCCTGGTACGGATCCCGGGCGATCGCCGGGATCGACTACCTGCGGGAGTACACGCGATGAGCGGCGTCGTCCTCTCCTGGAGCGGTGGCAAGGACTCGGCGCTCGCCCTCTGGACGATGCGTGAGGAGGGCATCGAGCCGACCGCGCTCCTCACCACCTTCACCGAGGACTACGACCGGGTCAGCATGCACGCCGTCCGGCGCGAGCTGCTCGAAGCCCAGGCGGCCGCGGTCGGCGTGCCGCTGGTCGAGGTCGGCATCCCGGCGGTCTGCACGAACGAGGTCTACGAGGAGCGGATGGCCGCCGCCCTCGAATCCCCGCCGCTCGCCGACGTCGAGGAGTTCGCCTTCGCCGACCTCTTCCTCGCCGACATCCGCGCCTACCGCGAGGAGCGCCTCGCCGCGATCGGCCGTCGCGCGTCGTTCCCGGTCTGGGGACGCGAGACCGGCCCGCTGGCCCGCACCTTCATCGACGCCGGTTTCGAGGCGACGCTCGTCTGCGTCGACCCGCGCCAGATCGACGCCTCCTTCTGTGGCCGCCGCTTCGATGCTGACCTCCTCCGCGATCTCCCCGAGGGCGCAGATCCCTGTGGCGAGAACGGCGAGTTCCATTCCTTCGTCACCGCGGGGCCGATCTTCTCCGCCCCGGTGCCGGTCGAGCAAGGCGAGACCGTCGAGCGCGACGGCTTCGTCTTCCACGACCTGAAGCTCGCCGCCTGACCCCTCGAAGCGGGGGGCGACGTTGGCTCCGCGCCGGGTAGGTTGTACTCCTACTATCTGTAATCCACCAATCTGAGGAGAACGGATGAGCATCGAGAAGGTCGCCATCCTCGGCGGCGGGCTGATGGGATCGGGAATCGCCGAGGCGACGGCGGTGGCCGGCCTGTCGGTGATCGTCCGCGACATCGACGACACGGCGATCGGCGGCGCGCGCAGGCGGATCGAGAAGTCGCTCGGCGCCGCGGTCGAGCGCGGCAAGGTCGACGAGGGTGCCGCCGCGGACATCCTCAACCGAGTCTCTTACACGACCGAGCTGGGCGACATCGCCGATGTCGACCTCGTGGTCGAGGCCGTCCCCGAGAACGCCGACCTGAAGGCCGCGATCCTCGCCCAGGTCGCGGGCATCGTCTCCGAGGACGCCCTGATCTCCTCCAATACCTCCTCGATCCCGATCGCCCAACTCGCCGCCGGGCTCCCGCGCCCGGAGCGGGTCCTCGGCCTTCACTTCTTCAGCCCGGTGCCGGTGATGAACCTGATCGAGGTCGTCGTCGCCCTCGACACCTCCGAGGAGACCCTGGAGACGGCGAAGGAGTTCTCCGAGCGGCTCGGCAAGCGCGCGATCGTCACCAAGGACCGCTCCGGCTTCATCGTGAACATGCTGCTCGTCCCCTACCTGATGGCGGCGGTCCGCATGTTCGAAGAAGGCTTCGCCTCGCCGGAGGACATCGACGAAGGCATGAAGCTCGGTTGCGGCCACCCGATGGGCCCGCTCACCCTCGCCGACTTCATCGGCCTCGACGTCCTCTACGCGATCGGCGACTCCCTCTACGAGGAGTTCAAGCAGACCGAGTACGCGCCGCCACCGCTCTTGAAGCGAATGG
>JAFDWG010000323.1 GCA_018268605.1 Actinomycetota bacterium
GCCGGTCTTCGCCCCCTCGACCTGCTCCTTGAACTTGGCGAGGAAGTCGTCGTAGAGGTCCGCGGTGACGATGAAGCGCTTCGCCGCGTTGCAGGACTGGCCGGCGTTGTCGAGGCGCGCTTCGGCGGCCTGCTGGGCGACGGTGCCGATGTCGTCGGCGCCGAGGACGATGAACGGGTCCGACCCACCCAGCTCGAGCACCACCTTCTTCAGGTTGCGCCCGGCGATCTCGGCGACCGCGGAACCGGCCCGCTCGGAGCCGGTCACCGAGACACCATGGACGCGCGGGTCCCCGATCACCCACTCGATCTGGTCGTTGGTCGCGTAGATGTTCTGGTAGGTCCCGGCCGGGAAGCCTGCGTCGTCGTAGATCTTCTGGATCGCAGCCGCCGATTCCGGGCACTGGGGGGCGTGCTTCAGCAGGATCGGGTTGCCGATGATCAGGTTCGGGCCGGCGAAACGAGCCACCTGGTAGTAGGGGAAGTTCCACGGCATGATCCCGAGCAGCGTCCCGAAGGCGCTCCGGCGGACGATCGCGGTGCCGTCACCGCCGAAGTGCCTGACCGGTTCGTCGGCCATCAGTTCCTCGGCGTTGTCGGCGTAGAAGCCGTAGATCTCGGCCGCGAAGTCGACCTCCATCAAGGCCTGCCCGATCGGCTTGCCCATCTCGCCGACGATGATCTCGGCGAGCTCCTGGCGGCGCTCGGTGTGCAGCTCGGCCACCTTGCGGATCAGCGCCGCGCGCTCGGCGACCTTCGAGGTCTGCGACCAGGTGTGGTAGGCGCCGTCGGCGGCGTCGATCGCCGCCCGCAGCTGGTCGTCGGTGATCTCCGGGAACTCCTTGCCGGCCTCGCCGGTGGCTGGATTGACAACCGCGTAGGTGGTGCTCATTGCTGACCTTTCTTCGCTCGTGGATGGGTGGTTGGACTACCGGCGCTCACCAGCCGCCGATCATGCCGCGCAGGACCCCGTACGGCTCGCTTGCCGGATCGGCGCTGCGACCGCGCAGGAAGTCGAAATCGCAGCCTTCATCAGCCTGCGTCACGCGCTCGAGGAAGAGGGACCCATAGCCGCGGTCGAAGCGCGGCTCAGGCGGGGTCCAGTCGGCCAGCCGCCGTTCGATCTCCTCCGCCGGAACCTCGAGGTCGAGCCGCCGGGCGGGGACGTCGAGGCTGATGACGTCGCCGGTCCGCACCGCGGCCAGGGGCCCGGCGAGTGCGCCCTCGGGCGAGACGTGCAGGGCGACCGCACCGTAGGCGGTGCCGCTCATCCGCGCATCGGAGACCCGGACCATGTCGCGCACCCCCGCCGCCAGCAGCTTCTGCGGAATCGGCACCGCTCCCCACTCCGGCATCCCCGGGCCACCGATCGGGCCGCAGCCGCGCAGCACGAGGACCGAGTCGGCATCGACCTCGAGGTCGGGGTCGTCGATCCGCGCGATCACATCGTCGATGCCGTCGAAGACCAAGGCCGGCCCGCGGTGGACGAGCAGGTCCGGATCGGCGGCGGAAGCCTTGATCACGGCGCCGCCGGGGGCCAGCGAACCGCGCACGACGACCATCCCCTCGGCCGGCTTCACCGGCTCCGCCAGGGTGGCGATCACCGAGCGGTCGGAGCTCGGCCGCACCTCGGCCAGGTTCTCCCCCATGCTCTTGCCGGTCACGGTCAGCGCCTCGCGTTCGAGCAGCGGCTCCAGCTCCTTCATCAACGCCGGCACGCCGCCCGCGTGGAAGAGCTGCTCGACCAGATGCTTGCCGGAGGGCCGCACGTCGGCCAGGAGCGGGACCTGGCGGGCGATCTCGTCGAAGCGATCGAGGTCGAGCGCGACCCCGCAGCGGCCGGCCAGCGCCAGCAGGTGGATCACCGCGTTGGTCGAGCCGCCGACCGAGAGGAGGACGGCGATCGCGTTGTCGAAGGCCGCCGGGGTGAGGATCTGGGACGGCCGCAGGGCCTCTCCGGCGAGCTCGACCGCGCGACGCCCGATCGCGTCGGCGACCTGGTAGCGACGAGCGTCGACGGCCGGCGCCGCGGCGGCGCCGGGAAGGGTCATGCCGAGGCCCTCGACCACCGCGGCCAGGGTCGAGGCGGTGCCCATCTCCGGGCAGTGGCCGACCGAAGGCCCGGAGGCGGCCTCGAGTTCGTCGTACTCCTCGCGCGACATCCGCCCCGCGCGCAGGTCGTCGGTGTACTCCCAAAGGTCGGTGCCGACCCCGATCTCCTTGCCGCGGAAGACGGCCGGGGTCGCCGGGCCGCCGGTCAGCATGATCGCCGGGACGTCGGCCGAGGCGGCGCCCAGCAGCTGCGCCGGAACCGTCTTGTCACAGCCGGCGATGAGGACCACGGCGTCGAGCGGATAGGCCCGGATCGACTCCTCGACGTCCATCGCCATCAGGTTGCGGTAGAGCATCGTGGTCGGCTTCATCAACTGCTCGCCGAGCGCCATCGTCGGGAACTCGAGCGGGAAGCCACCGGCCTGCATCACGCCCCGTTTGACCGAGTTGGAGAGGGCGCGGAAGTGGACGTTGCAGTTGATCAGCTCCGACCACGAGTTGCAGATGCCGATAACCGGCCGGCCCTCGAAGTCGGCGGTCGCGAACCCCTCGGCGCGCAGAGCGGTCCGATGGACGAAGGCCGGGACGTCGTCCCCCTCGAACCACCGGGCGCTCTTCAGGCCCTCCGCCCCTGCCCCGTCCTCACTCATGCCTGGACCCCCGGCCTCAGTAGGTACTGGCGGTCAGGCCGCCGTCGACGATGATGAATTCGCCGCTGACGAAGGAGGCGTCGTCGGAGGCGAGGAAAAGGACCGCGTTCGCCACCTCGCGCGGGTGGGCGATCCGCTTGGCCGGATAGGCCCCCTCCATCTCCGCCCGCGCCGCCGCCGGGTCCTCGGTGGCGTTGAAGTATTTCTCGATCATCGGGGTCTCCATGTCACCCGGCGAGACGCAGTTGGCGCGGATCCCGTCGAGGGCGTAGTCGACCGCGATCGCCCGGGTCAGGCCGAGCACGCCGGTCTTCGTCGCCGTGTAGGCGGGCAGGAACGGGTCGCCGCTGTGGGCGAGGATCGAGGCGGTGTTGACGATGCTGCCGCCGCCGGTCTCCCGCATCGCCTTGACCGCTTCGCGGCAGCCGAGGAAGACGCCCTTCATGTTGACCTGGTTGACCCAGTCCCAGTCTTCCTCGGTCGTCTCGTGGAGGCGCTTCTCGAGCTGGACGCCGGCGTTGTTGTGGATGATGTCGAAGCCGCCGAGCTCCGCCCGGGCGCGGTCGATCGCGCCGGCGATCTCCGCCGCGACGGTGACGTCGCCCTGCTCGGCGATCGCGGTACCGCCCACGTCGATGATCTCCTTGGCCGTCGCCTCGGCGCCCTCGCCGTTGAGATCGAAGATCAGGACCTTGCCGCCCTCGGCGGCGATGCCGAGGGCCACCTCGCGACCCATCCCCGAGCCCGCCCCGGTGACCACTGCGACCTTGTCGTCGAATCTCATCTTGCTGACCTCTCTTCGTTGCGATACGAGGGAAACGTTCCGAATCTCCGCGACCGCTCTAGATGACGGTGGTGCCGCCGTCCAGCTCCAGCGTCGCCCCGGTCGCGTAGGGCGCATCGGCGGCGAGGTAGAGAATTCCGGCGGCCACCTCATCCGGGGTCGCGAACCGCTTCAGCGGGACCTCGTCGAGCGCCTCCTCGCGCGAGCCCTCGCCGATCGTCGCGAACTCCGCCTCCAGCATCGGCGTGTCGACCGGGCCGGGGCAGATCGCGTTGACGGTCACATCGGGGGCGAGTTCGGCCGCGAGCCCCCGGGTCAGCCCGACCACTCCGGCCTTGGAGGCGCAGTAGGCGACGTACATACCCGCCGCGCGGACCGACATCTCGGAGGCCAGGTTGACGATCGTGCCGCCGCCACTCTCCCTCATATGGAGCCCGGCGTCGCGGCCGACGTAGAAGGAGCCGGAGAGGTTGATGTCGATGACCTGGCGCCAGTTGTCGTCGTCGATGTCCTCGAGGTTCGCCGGCCAGGAGACCCCGGCGCAGTTGACGACGACGTCGAGGTCGCCGAGCTGCTCGATCGCCGCGGCGACGGCGGCGTGCGCCTCGGCGGCGACGCCGACATCGGCGGTGATCACCGCGGCGGCGTCGCCGAACTCGGCCGCGAGCGCCTCGAGTGGCCCGCGCCGGCGCGCCAACAGGACGACCCTGGCCCCCTCCGCCACGAACGCGCGGGCCGTCGCCGCGCCGATCCCGGAGGAGGCGCCCGTGATCAGCGCTCGCTTTCCGGCAAGGCGGTCAGGCATCTTTCGAACCACCGGTCCGGGCGGCGAATTTGGCCAGCGGACGCAGGGCCGGCTGGCGCGCGAGGTGGTAGCCGGCCTTGCGCCCGGCCTTGGTCGACATCGCGCGGCCGACGAGGCCGCCCGAGCGGCGACGCGCGCGCGGCCGGGCGGCGGTCGCGTTGCCGAGGATCACCTGCGCCGCGTTGTGGCCGTTGGCCCCCATCACGCCGCCGCCCGGGTGGGTCCCGGCACCGCAGAGGAAATAGCCGGGGACCGGCGTCGCGTAGGAGCTGAGGTCGGCGAGCGGCCGCGACGAGAACAGCTGGTCGAGTCCCATCGCCCCGTGGAAGATGTTCCCCTTGGTGATCCCGTAATCGCGCTCGATGTCCTTCGGGGTGATGATGCAGCGCTCCAGCACGTGGTCGCGCAGGTTGGGCGCGAACATGAAGAGGTCCTCCATCACCGAGTCGGCCCAGCGCTCGCGCTCGGCGTCCCAGTCGGTGCCGGCCAGCTCGTAGGGGAGCTGCTGGACCCCGAGGGTCATCGTGTGTCTTCCCGGCTCGGCGAGCGTCGGGTCGGTGGCCGACTGGATCACCGCCTCGATCACCCACTCGTCCGGGAAACGGCCCTCGCGCTGGGCCTCCCAGGCCTTCTCGTAGTTCTCCACCGAGGCGCCGAGCATCTGGTGGCCGTGGTGCTGGGGGCCGAGCTCGGCCGAGTCGAACGGCAGGTACTGGGGCAGCTCGTCGATCAGCAGGTGGATGCGGGCCATCGAGCCGCGCATGTCGATCCGCTCGACCTCCTCACGGACATCGTCGTCGAGGTCACCCGGCCCCAACAGGGTCAGCAGTGAGCGCTGCGGGTCGGCGTTGGAGACGACGATCGGGGCGCGGTACTCGTCCCCGGCCACGGTCGCGACACCGACCGCGGCGCCGCCCTCGACGATCACCTTCGCCACCGGCGTGGAGAGTTTGATCTCGGCGCCATGCGCTTCGGCCGATTTGGCGATCGCGGCGGAGATCGAGCCCATACCGCCGCGCGCGTAGCCGAACTGGCCGAAGGTGCCGTCGAACTCGCCGATCGCGTGGTGGCCGTAGACGTAGCTCGTCCCCGGGGTCGACGGGCCGCCCCAGATCGAGATCATGCCGAAGAAGTTCAGGAACCCCTTCAGGTGCTCGGACTCGAAGTAGCGGTCGAGCAGGTCGCGGGTGGAGAGCAGGACGAATTCGTCGAACAGCTCCGGCTCGCCGGCTGCCTCGAAGGCTGCCATCACCTCGGAGCGCTGCGGCGGCGGCCCGAGCAGGAAGGGCCGGAAGATCTCGGCGAAGCGCTGCAGCCGCACGCCGAAGTCGAGGAATCGCTGGGCATCGCGTTTCGAGTACTTCTCCAGCTCCCGCAGGGTGCGGTCGAGCTCCTTCCACATCATGAAGTGGCTGCCGTCGCGGAAGAGGACGAACCCGAGCGCATCGCCCTGGTAGAGCTCGAGGCCGTACTTCTTCAGCTCCAGCTCGGCGATGATCTCGGGGCGCAGCAGGCCGGCGATGAAGGCGCAGGAGGACCAGCGGGCGCCGGGGATCAGTTCCTCGGTGGTGCAGGCGCCGCCGAGCACCTCGCGGCCCTCGAGCACGAGGACCCGCTTGCCGCCGCGGGCGAGGTAGTTGGCGCAGACGAGGCCGTTGTGGCCGGCGCCGACGACGATCGCGTCGTAGTCGGAGGCCATCTCAGCGCCGCCCGATCGGGGTGGCGAACAGGGTGCGGACGGTCGCCGGGTCGATCAGCTCCTCGAACCCGGAGGTGACCTCCTCCATCGCCGCCATGTTGTCGCGCACGTCCACCCACTCGTTCCAGGAGCGGACCGTCATCACCTCGACGATGTCGACCGAGGGAGCGCCCTCGTCGCGGCGGGTGACCGCGAAGGCGTCGAAGCCGAGAACAACATCCTGAGCCAGGCAGATCGGCTGGTCGACCTCGGCGGAGAACCGCTTGAAGTCCTCGATCCTGGCGGGATCGCGAAGGGGGATGAGGTTGACCGCAACCTCGGGGGCCTGTTCAGGCATCGGCGTACGCCTTTCTCTGGTGGGGGTCGAAAATGGAGGTCGCGTCGAGGGCGCCCGTCGCGAACCGGCGCTCCGGGCGAGCGTGACGAGTCGGGGAGGAGACCAAGCTCAGACCTCGTGCTCGATCTCGTCAGGTTCCTCGTACCAGCGGGCCCGCTCGCCGATCCGCGCCCGCATCTTCCAGCGGCGCGACTTCGGCATCGACTCGAGCTCCCGGGACAGCTGCTCGATCCGTCCCTGCGCAACCTCCAGGCCGCCTCGGCCGGCAGCGAATTCGCCGGTCCGCTCGGTGACGACCGAGACCGTCTTCCACCAGCCCCAGTCGGAGCCCAGCACTTCGGTCAGGCGGGTGCGGCTGATGCCGCTCTCGTCCTCGCTCAGCCCGTGGTCGGAGAGGATCGCGAGCGCGTCGGTGAGGTCCTTCTGGTTGGTCTTGTAGACCTGCAGCTTGGAGAGCAGGAGGTCGGCCGGGGCCAGGGTCGCGGGGGCAAGGTCGAGACGGTCGCGCAGCTCGAGCGTGTGGCACCCCTCGATCCGGTCGAGGAAGACGTCGGCCTGGCGCCCGCCGTTCTCGACGTCGGTGAAGAACAGCCGGTGCTTCCCGTGGATGACGTTGAACTGCTCCTCGGGAACGTAGCCGAGGTGGGTGAAGAAGGCGATCACATCGGACGCGTCGCCGGAATGGGCGACGAAGTCGATGTCGCCGTATTCGCGCTGCAGGGGCGTGCGGCGCGCGCTGGGGGAGATGAGCGCGATCGCGACCCCGCCGGTGGCGCGGAGCGGCAGACCGGCCGCCGCGGCGGCGTCGGTGACGCGCTGCGCCTCGGCCAACGGATCCTTGATGGTGCTTGCGGCGACCTCTGCCATTGGTCCGTCCTCCTCCTGTTCAGCCGGTGGTCGGAACGTAGCGCTTGACCTCGTCCCCGTCGAGGTCGACGATCACCCCTTGCAGGGTCCAGTCGCTGTAGGCGCTGCCGGGATTGATCGCCACCGTGCGCCCCAGCTTCTGCATCCCCCGCGACTCATGGATGTGGCCGTGGAGCGAGAGCAGCGGCTGGTACTCGAGAATCGCGTCGCGAACCGCGGTCGAGCCGACCGAGGCCATGATCGTCCCGCCGCGCTTGACCCGGGTGCCTTCCTCCAGCTCCGGGGCGCTGTCCAGCCCGGTGCCGTATGGCGGGACGTGGATGTTGAAGATCGCCGTCTCCATGTTCTCGATCTGGCCGGCGAGCGCGTGGATCTTCTCCGTCAGCTCCTCCTCCGAGCACTCCCGCGGCGTGTCCCAGGGGGTCGGGTTGGCCCAACCGAGGGAGAGCATCTCGTGTTCGTCGTCGATCTTCACCACCTTGCCCTCGGCGGCCTCGATGAAGGGGGCGTTGACCAGCACGTCGTCGACCTCGAACTCGTCGTCGTTGCCGGGGGTGATCACGACCTTGATCCCCGACTCGGCGAGCCGTTCGGCCGCCAGCTCGGTCCACCCTTCGAGCGTGTGGACCATCGTTTCGGTAAACAGCGTCGCGACCCCGTCCCCGTCCGCCGTGAGGCGCTCCATCTCGGAGGCGCTGAGGCGGACGGGGTAGAACCCGTTGTTCTTGATCATCTTTTCCTGCTCGGCCAACTGCCCGGCGTCGGCGAGGGCGACGGTCTCCCCCGCCCACTCACACCGGTATTCCCCTGATCCGGTCTCGACCAGGGGAATGATCATCTTGCCGGTGCAATCGCCACCCATGATCACCACGCCGGCGTCGTATACGGAGCCGGCGTGGAGGAACTTGCGGAAGCACACCTCCGAGCCATGTAGGTCAGTACAAAAGAACAGTCGGGTCTTCATTCGACGGGCAACTCCTGATACACGACGCTGAGGTCGAGGTTGTCTTTCTTTTTCCGGTAGACCTTCGACACGACGTAGACGATTGCCGCGACCAGGTAGGTCCCGCCGACGAAGGCCAGGCCTTTGGTCCCGTTCAACCCGAGCTCGTTCGCCCGGATCGCCTGCACGTCGACGAACACGACGAAGATCAGGAAGATCACCGCCGCGACGGCCATCAACGGCACGCCGGCGAACTTGTACCGGGCGGCCACGGTCGATTCGTACATCTGCTTTTTCTTGTACGGGAAGGCAAGCGCCGCGACCATCGTCGCCGCGAACCCGGTGATGTTGAGCACCAGCAGGCCCAGCGTCAGGGTGACGAATTCCGGCACGAACGCGTAGAGCGCACAAAGCCCGACACAGACGATGCTGAAGGCGGTGATCGCCACGACAGGGGTGTGGGTGCGTCGGTCGACCTTGCCGAACGCCTCCGGCAGGATCCGGTCGAACGACATCGCCACCATCACCCGCGTGCCGCCGAGGGTGATGTTCGGGAACCACATCCAGAACCAGGCGAAGAACATCACGAAGGCGAGCCAGACGAAGATCGTCGCGTTGCCGACCAAGGCGACGAAGAAGCCGAAGAACGGCGGTACCGGCAGCGGGTTGTTTTCGGCACCTTCGTAGAAGAGCGTGCCGCTGGCGTAGAGGAAGTGGGTGCCGATCCTGGAGGCCAGCAGAGCCGCCATGATCGCGACCATGACGAAGGAGAAGACCTCGGCGCCGACGATCGCTTTGACGTTGGCGGAGAGGCTGTTGGCACGCTTGATCTCACCTGCCTGCATCACGCCCCAGGCTGGATAGATGAGGGCGAACGAGGCGATCACCGAGGCGAGGATCGTCTTCCCGAGGGAGAACGAGAACGAGGCGTCGCCACCACGGTTGATCGTCTCCTGGTAGGCGTTCTTGGTGCCGAAGTTGTTCGCCATGAAGCTGTTCAGGTTGTTGACGAAGTCCTGGTGGCTGCTGAACAGGAGCATCACCAAGACGATGACCAGGCAGACCATCCCGACCCAGAAGAAGTAGCGCTGCAGCAAGGCGTAGAGCCGCAGGCCGCGGATGTTCACGATCGCCGCCCAGAGCACACAGACGCAACCGGTGAGGAAGATCCCCCAGTCGGTGAGGAACCATTCACCGACGCTGGTCATCCAGTGCGCGTTGTAGGCGGCGCCGAGCAGGATGAGGAATGGACTCATGATCAGGTTGGCGCCGAACCAGCCCGCCAGCGCCATCCAGATCATCTGCGAGAGGGTCACCGCCGAGAAGGCGAACAGCGTCGCTACGCCACCGCCTAATACGCGGCTCTGAAAGACGTAGTCACCGCCGGATCTCGGCATCGCGGTGGTGAAGAAGGCGTAGACGATCGCCTCGAACGTGCAGAAGACGCCGGCCAGCACGAGCGCGAGCCACATGCTCGCTTCGGGGTAGGTGACGGCGATCAGCACGTAGGACAGCGCGACATTGAGGACGATGTTGATCGCGATGACGTTGTAGATCCACGCGTCCAACTGCGAAAAGTCCCGCACCAGTCCTGAGGCTTTACGGACAAAGCCGCCTTCCTGGGGGGCCGTGCTTGGCATACCGGTATCGGTACTCATTAGGTGGTTACCTCACTCCTGGTCGGCGTTCGACATGTTGCGGGCAATGGATTTGAGGTTCTCCTCGCTCTCGGCGAGGTGCTGCTCGAGCTGACGGCGGCAGCGAACCTGCTCCCCACCGGTCATCAGCTCGTACAGTTCGGTGTGCTCGTCGATCAGCGGGTCTGGCTTTTCCGGCAGCCGGGTGATCAAGGCGAGACAGAGCCACAGCTCCCCCTGCAGCTCTTCGAAGAAGCGGTTCAGGCGCGGGCTTTCCAACAGCCCGACGAGCTGGCGGTGAAATTCGACGTCCGCCTCGATCATCGGGCCGAGTTCGTCGGCCAGGGCCGCGGAGGCCATCGCGGCGATCGCATCGCGCAGGGGCTGCAGGCGGGCGGCGTCGACGTATGCACTGGCGCCGACGCCGGCCATCTCGAGCGTCCATCGCACGCGGAAGATGTCGGCTACATCCTGCTCGCTGAGGGTCGCGACGGTCGCCCCTCTGTGCATGTTGTGGGAGACGAGCCCCTCGCGGGTCAGGATCCTGAGTGCCTCCCGTGCCGTGTTGCGGGAGACGCCCATCGAGCCCGCGAGGGTGACTTCCGGGAGCGGCGTGCCGGGGACGAGCTCGCCCCCGGTGATTTTCGCGCGGAGCGCCGAGGCGACCTGCTCGGAGGTGGACGAGCGCTCGATCGCGAGCAGGTCGAATACCGGATCGGTCGGAGTCTCCCCCGGCAGCGCGTTCCCAGCGGCGGCCATCTAGTCACCCTATCCGCCGTTGGCCAGCGAGTCAAGGGTCAATATGGTGCGCTGATGGATTGATGAACAATCTTGCCGGGACGTGTGACTGCCTGGCGCCGAGGGCGGCCCAAGGATCGGACAACAAGGCGGCTCTGAAAGCCGGATCTATGCCGCGTCGGCCTGACGCCGGGCGAGCGCCTCGAGCAAGACGGCTTCGGAGTCGCTCAGATGCCTGTCGAGGAGTTCGCGCGCCTTTTCCACGTCGCCGGCTCGCAGCAGGTCGACGATCTCGCGGTGCTCGCTGTAGAGGCGCTCGGGATCGGGGTGCACGTTGCCGACGAGGAGGATCGAGAGGCGCGTCTCCGCCTCCATTTCGGCGAACAGGCCGGAGAGGCGCGGGCTGCCGCGCAGCGCGGCGACCGCGCGATGGAATTCGAGGTCGGCGTCGCGGATGGCGGCGTAGTCGCCGCCATCGATTGCCGCTCGGGAAGCCGACAAGGCGTCTTCCAGCGGTAGCAGGGCGTCAGCAGTCGGGACCTCCTCGAGGGCCGAGAGCTCGACGAGTCGTCGGGTCGCGTAGACGTCTTCGATCCCATCGTGTTCGAGTTCGGTGACGAAGGCGCCGCGATGGGCGCGGTGGGTGACGAGCCCGTCCCGGTCGAGGGCCTGGATCGCCCCGCGAACCGTGTTGCGGGAGACGTTGAACGCCTCTGCGAGGGCTGCCTCACGAAGGTGGGCACCGGGCGCGAGCCTGCCGTCGAAGATCGCCTCGCGCAGAGCGTCGGCGACCTGCTCGCCGGTACTGCGGCGCTGCAGATCGACTGCCTCCAGAAGGTCGGCATGAGAGTCTCCCGCCACGATGCTTGATTCTCGCAGAAGGCCTTGGACTCGACATAGGGCGACTGGCCTTCAAAGGGCTTGATATGCTCGCTTGGTTAGTTGTTGAACAATTAGGGAGGGAAGCCTTGGCGCTCGCACAGACTGGAAACAGGGCTCACGCTGTATCGGCGCCGCGCGCCGCGACCGACACCGCCCTCTGGCACTCGCAGGCGCTGATGCCGCGGGTGCGGGCGGACGAGTGCGTGATCGTCAAGGGCGAGGGTGCCTACGTCTGGGACGAGCAGGGCAACCGGATGCTGGACGGGCCTGCGGGCCTCTGGTACTGCAACGTCGGCCACGGCCGGGCGGAGCTGGCCCAGGCCGCCGCCGCCCAGATGGAAAGGATCGCCTCCTACTCCAACTTCCAACGGATGGCGACCCGGCCCGCGATCGACCTCGCCGAGCGCCTGATCGAGATCGCGCCGATCGATGACGGCAAAGTCTTCCTCGGCAGCGGCGGCTCCGACATGGTCGACTTCGCCGCCAAGCTCGCGCGGCGCACCTGGCAGGTCCGCGGCCGGCCGCAGAAGCTGACCCTGGTCACGCGCAAGCAGGCCTATCACGGGCTGCACGGCTACGGCACCAGCATCGCCGGGCTCGAGCCGAACCGGCTCGGCTTCGGGCCGCTGCTCGAGGAGACCGCGCGGGTCCCGCACAGCGACGCCGAGGCTCTCGCGGCGCTGATCGCGGAGCGCGGCGCCGAGACGATCGCGGCCTTCTACTGCGAGCCGGTGATGGGGACCGGCGGCGTCATCCTGCCCCCCGACGGCTACCTGCGACGGGTCGAGCAGATCTGCCGCGAAAACGACATCCTCTTCATCGTCGACGAGGTGATCACCGGGTTCGGTCGCGTCGGGACGACCTTCGCCAGCGAGCGATTCGACCTCACCCCCGACGTCCTGCTGACCGCCAAGGGCATCACCTCGGGCTACCAGCCGCTCGGCGCCGCGGTCGTGTCACGGGAACTCTGGGAGCCGTTCTGGGCGCCGGACTCGGAGCTGATCTTCCACCATGGAATCACCTACTCCGGCCACGCGACGGCATGCGCGGTGGCGCTCGCCAACCTCGACATCATCGAGCGCGAGGGGCTCGTCGCCCGGGTCGCCGAGCTCGAGCCGCTGCTCGAGGCGGCACTGCTCCCGCTCGAGTCCCACGAGCTGGTGAAGGAGGTGCGCACCGGCGTCGGCCTGCTCGGCGGGGTCGAACCGATCGAACCCGCGCTGGGCGATCGGATCGCGGCCGCCTGCATCGAGCGCGGCCTGCTGATACGGACGATCACCGACGGGACCGTCCAGGTCTCACCGCCGTTCGTGGTGACCGACGACGACATCGAGTTCATCGGCGCGACCCTCGCCGAGGCACTCGACGCGGTGGCCGAAGCAGCCTGATGCGCGTGGTCGAGGTCCGCGAGCGGGCCGTCCCGATCGCCTCGCAGATCGCCAACGCCTACATCGACTTCGGCAAGATGACCGCCTCGGTCGTCGCGATCGAGACCGACCTCGTCCGCGACGGCAGCCCGCTTACCGGGTATGGCTTCAACTCGAACGGGCGCTACGCCCAGAGCGGCCTCCTGCGCGAACGCTTCATCCCCCGCCTGCTCGAGGCCGAGCCGGAGGAGCTCCTCGAGGCGGGCGGTGAGAACTTCGACCCGCACCGGGTCTGGGCGGTGCTGATGCGCAACGAGAAGCCGGGTGGCCACGGCGAGCGCTCGGTCGCGGTCGGCGCCCTCGACATGGCGGTCTGGGACCTGGTCGCAAAGATCGCCGCGAAGCCCCTCCACCGACTGCTGGCCGAGCGGTTCGGCGACGGCGAGCCTGCGGCCACGGTGTCGGTCTACGCCGCGGGCGGGTACTACCACCCCGGCAAGGACGAGGCGGGGCTGGTCGAGGAGCTCGAGGGCTACCTGGGGCTCGGCTACACGACCGTGAAGATGAAGGTCGGCGGCGTCCCCCTGACCGACGACCTGCGGCGGATCGAGGCGGCGCTGGGGATCCTCGATGGCGACGGGTCGAGGCTCGCGGTAGACGCCAACGGCCGCTTCGACCTGCCGACCGCGGTCGAGTTCGGCGCCGCGATCGAGCCCTACGGCCTGCGCTGGTACGAGGAGGCGGGCGACCCGCTCGACTACCAGCTGAACGCGCGGCTGGCCGAGAGCTACCCCCTCTGCCTCGCGACCGGTGAGAATCTCTTCTCGATGCAGGATGCTCGCAATCTCGTCCGCTTCGGCGGCGTCCGTCCGGGGCTCGACGTGCTACAGATGGACCCGGCGCTGAGCTATGGGCTGACCGAGTACCTGCGGACGCTGGCGGCGATCGAGGCGGAGGGGTTCGACCGCCGCTCGCTGGTGCCGCACGGCGGTCACCAGTTCGGCCTCGCGATCGCGGCCGGACTCGGGCTCGGCGGCAACGAGTCCTACCCCGGTGTCTTCCAGCCGTTCGGTGGCTTCGCCGATGGCATCGCCGTCAAGGACGGCGAGGTCGGCCTGCCGGAGGTGCCGGGGATCGGCTTCGAGGCGAAGGCGGACCTCTTCGCGGTGATGGAGGCCGTCTGACGTGCGCGGACTCGACGGAGCGGTGGTCGTCGTCACCGGCGCCAGCAGCGGCATCGGCGCCGAGGTCGCCCGCCGGCTCGACCAGGAGGGAGCCGCGCTGATCCTCTGTGGGCGCTCGGAGGAGCGGCTCGGGGCGGTCCGCGGCGAGCTCACGGGCGCGCACCTGACCCTCGCCGGCGACCTCACCGCGGCGGAGGAGGCCGACCGCATCGTCGTCGCCGCGCTCGAGTGGCGCGGACGGATCGACGGACTCGTCAACAACGCCGCCCTCGATCATGCCGCGCCGCTGCTGGAGACGAGCGACGCAGAAGTCCGGGAGCTCTTCGAGGTCAACTTCTTCGCCGCCGCCCGGATGCTGCAGAAGTGCGCCGCCGCGATGACCGATGACGGCGGCTCGATCGTCAACGTGACCTCGCGCCTGGCGACGATCGGGGTGCCGACGATGGCGTTCTACGGCGCCGCCAAGGGAGCGATGTCGGCGCTCACCCGCGGCGCCGCGATCGAACTGGCGCCGCAGGGCATCCGGGTCAACACGGTGGCGCCGGGGATGACGAGGACGCCGCTCTACGACGCCTGGCTGGCCGACCTGCCGGACCCGAAGGCGGCGGAAGCGGAGGTGGCGGCGAAGATCCCGCTGGGCGAGATCGCCGAGTCGGGCGACGTCGCCGCGGCGATCGCCTTCCTGCTTTCCACCGACTCGAAGCACATCACCGGCGCCAACCTGCCGGTCGACGGCGGCTACACCGCCGCCTGAGCTAACGGCTGCTCACCTTGCCGAATCGTGAGGCGACCGGGGCGATCAGGCGGGGTCTTGAGATCGCGACGAGCGCGGCGACGGTGAAAAGAACCGCGGCGAGGAAGAGGACGGCGCCGGTCCAGTCGGTCATGTATCTCGTCGCGTCGAGCGAGCCGCGGGCGGCGAACATGTGGTCGAAATTGCGCAGCGGTGCGGTGACGAAGACGAGCGTCACGTGGACGACGATGAAGGCGACGAAGTAGAGCATCGCCGGGAAGTGCAACCGGCGCGCGAGGGCGATCGGGTAGGCGCGGTTCAGAGCGCTCGCGCCTTTCGGCCAGACGCCGCTGAGCCGCGCGCCGGTGAGGATCGCCAGAGGCGCGGCGACGAAGACGGTGACGAAGTAGGCCAGCTGTTGGAGGCTGTTGTAGGCGACCCAGCCGTTCTCACTCGGCCAGTGGAGGGACGCGTACTGCAGCGCGACGGAGATCGCGTTCGGGAACACCGCCCGGCTGGTCGGCACCACCCGCATCCACTGGCCGGTGGTGAAGAGCAGGACGAAGAAGGAGACCCCCAACGCGATCCAGAGCAGGTCGAGCGATTGGTGCAGCCAGAGAGTGAGGCTGATCTTCCCGTCGCCGTTCCCCGTCCGCGCCCAGTACGCGGGCGGGCGGGCCTCGTGGCGGAACTGCAAGCCGGTGCGGACGATCAGCACCATCAGGAAGGCGTTGAAGAAGTGCGCCCAGTCGAGCCAGGCGGGCAGCCCGACCGGCGCGTCCGCGGGCGGCGCGTACTCGCCCGGATGGTCGGCGATGAAGTCGCGCATGAACGCGAGGTCGACGAACCAGCGCGCGACCAGGACGGACGCCACGGCAGCGCCGACCCCGGCGAGCGCGAGGAGCACGATGCGGCGCCCGGCCCGGTCCCGGTCGCCCTCGCCGGAGGGAGCGACCTCAGGTGCGGGCGCGACAACAGGCCCCGCGGCGGGCGCCTCGGCCGGCGGGGGTGGTGCGGGAGCGCGCGGCAGGCCCTGCCGGCGTTTCGGCGGGTCGGCCACCGGCGGTCAGGCCTTCTTCGCCCTGATCGCCTCGGTCAGCTGCGGCACGATCGCGAACTGATCGCCGACGACGCCGAAGTCGGCGATGTCGAAGATCGGCGCCTCCGGGTCCTTGTTGATCGCGACGATGGTCTTCGCCGTCTGCATCCCCACCCGGTGCTGGATCGCGCCCGAGATGCCGACCGCGAGGTAGAGGTCCGGCGACACCGACACCCCGGTCTGCCCGACCTGCCACGACTGCGGCGCGTAACCCTCGTCGACCGCGGCCCGCGAGGCGCCGAGCGCCGCATCGAGGCTGTCGGCCAGCTCTTCGATCAGCGCCAGCTTGTCCGGCGAGCCAAGCGCGACACCGAAGGAGACCACCGTGCCCGCCTCGCGCAACGCGGGGCGCGAGGAGGTCTCGGCCCGCCCCTCGAACGAGGCGATCGTCGTCGCCGGCAGGCCCGACGGCTCGACGGTCAGCGTCTCGGCGGCGGCCGGGCGGTCCTCGCCGCGCTCCTCGATCGCCCCCGGCCTGATGGTGGCGACAAGGGTGCCGAAGCTCGCTGCGGACTCGGTCTCGTAGGCGCCGCCGAAGGCGCTGTGGCGCACGACCACTCCTTCCTCGTCGCGCGTCACGCCGACCGCGTCGAGGGCGAGGGCCGCCTTCGCGCGCGCCGCGAAGCGCGCCGCGACCTCGCGCCCCTCGATCGAGTGGGAGACGAGCACCACTTCGGGCCCGACCAGCTTCGCCGCCGCCGCGAGCGCGTCGACCGCAGGCACCGTCAGCGCGCGCCCCATGTCGGCGCTCTCGGCGACGAGGGTGCGGACCGCGCCGAGCCCGGCGGCCGCATCGGCGGCGGCCGCCCGGCCACCGGAGGCGGGATCGGTGACGACCAGGGCGACGGGTGAGCCGAGCGCGGCAGCCGCGCCGAGGAGCCCCGCGGCACCGGAGTGCAGCTCGCCCGCCGGGGTCAGGTCGAGGAGGACGAGTACGGCGTCATCTGGATAGTTCATGGCGTCCTCCTAGACCAGCCGGTTCTGCGCGAGGAACTCGGCGATCCGGGTGCCGCCGTCCCCCTCGTCGTCGATCTTCATGCCGCCGGCGCGCGGCGGCCGCGCCGCCACCGAGATGAGGATCGAGCGCGGCGCCGCGGGGTCCTCGACCGCGACCCCGAGGTCGGCGGCCGCGAGCGTCTCGATCGGCTTCTTCTTCGCCGCCGAGGTGCTCTTGAAGCTGGGAAAGCGAGGATCGGGAAGGCGATCGGTGATCGAGGCCACCGCGGGCAACGACGCGCGCACCACCATCGTCCCGTGGTCGGAGGCGCGGGTGCCGCACACCTCCCCCGCGCCGATCCCGATCGCGTCGAGGTTGGTCGCCTGCGGCCGGCCGAGGAGCTCGGCGAGCATGGCCGGGATCACGCCGCCGAGCCCGTCGGTCGACTGGTTGCCGGCCAGGACGAGATCGGCGTCGAGCCGCTCGACCGCCGCCGCCAGCACCTCGGCGGTGAGCCCGAGGTCGGCTCCGCCGAGCTGCGGGTCGGTCACGTGCACGGCCCGGTCGGCGCCGATCGCGAGCGCCTCGCGCAGCGCCTCGGCCGCCGACTCCGGGCCGACCGTCAAGGCGACCACTTCGGTGCCCGCGTTCGCCTCGGCGTGGGAGACCGCGGCCTCGAGCGCCCGCCCACCGATCTCGTCGAGCACCGCGTCGCTCGCCGCCCGATCGACGAGGCCGGTCTCGAGGTCGAGGTGGCGCTCGCCGTAGGTATCGGGGACCTCCTTGACGAGCACGGCGATCCTCAGCGGCTCAGACAAGGAGCTCACCCTCGACCACCGGTCGCTGGTCGCCGAGCTGCGGGATCGTCGGCGCGCCCCAGATCTGGCGCTCGCGGATGAACGGCAGCGGGCGCTGCGGGTCGGGCGACTCCAGCTCCATGCCGACCCGGTGGCCCTCGAAGATCGCGTCCATCGCGTGGCGCGGCTGGACGCAGTCGCCGATCCGGTAGACGCCGTCGATCTCCGCCTCTGCCCACTCGCCTTTGCGCTCGATCAATTCCCAGTAGAGCGAGTCGTCGGGGACGCGCGAGGTGGTGAGGATCAGCGCGTCGCACTCCAGCTCGACCACGTCGTCGCCGAAGCGGCGGCCCCACTGGCCGGGCGCGGTCTCGTAGAGCCCGGCGGTGTCCCTGTAGAGGTAGAAGAGGCGCAACACGTTCCCCGCGTAGCCGGTCGCCCAGTGGTTGCGCAGGAAGGTGATCCCTTTCTCGTACATCGCCCGCTTGTTGTTCGGCATCTCCATCGTGAACTTGGAGTACTCGAAGACGTCGTGGGTGTTGGTGACGATCGTCGTCTCGCGGCCGAGGTCGGCGGCGATCTCGGCCATCGCGAAGCCGGTGAAGTGCCCGTCGCCGTCGAGGACGACAACCTTCCCCTCGGGGATCGGCTTGCCCGCGCTCACCTGCTCCGGGGTGAGGACGTTGGGCAGGTCGGCGTGGACGTTCTCCAGCGGTTCGTGCGTCTCCGGACCGAGGCCGACCGGGGACCAGTGCGATCCGGTCGCGAGGATCACCTTCTCGGCCCCGTAGTCGAGCACCTCTTGGGCGCTCATCGCCGGCACGCCGAGCTGGACGCTGACGTTCTTGTGCTTCTCCAGCATCACTTCGCGGTAGGTGATGAGGCGGCCGTACTCCGAGCAACGCGGGTAGCGGGCGACCGCACGCCAGTGTCCGCCGAGCGCCTCGGCGGAATCCCGCAGGTGCACTTCGTGGCCGCGGCGGGCGAGCGTCAGCGCCGCCTCCATCCCGGCCGGGCCGGCACCGACGACGAGCACCGCCGACGGGCTCGGGCTGGTGCCGGTCTCCTCCGGGTGCCAGCCGCGGCGGTACTCCTCGCCGGTGGTCGGGTTCTGCGTGCAGTACATCAGCGCCTGCTGCTGCATCCGGCTCACGCACATGTTGCAGCCGATGCACTCGCGGATCTCGTCGACCCGCCCCTCGGCGATCTTGTTCGGGATGAAGGGGTCTGCGATCGAGGGGCGGGCGGCGCCGATCAGGTCGCACTGGCCCGCCTTGATCGCGGTGACCATGTCGTCGGGGCTGGTGAAGCGACCGTTCGAGACCACCGGCACGTCGACCAGGTCGCGGGCGCCGGCGACGAACGGCGCCGCCCAGTTCGGCTTGCGGAAGCGGGAGCTGCCCGCGTCCTCCCCCCACTCCTCGTAGTCGCCGATCTTGATCGACCAGAGGTCGACGATGCCCTCCTTGTTCATCAGCTCCATGAACCCGAGGCCCTCCTCGAAGTGCTTGATCCGGTGGTCGCCGTTGATCGTGTCGACCTCGAACCGGGTGGTCACCGCGAGGCGGTCGCCGACCGCCTTCTTCAGCGCCGTCATCAGCTCGACGTAGAAGCGGGCGCGGTTCTCGAAGGAGCCGCCGTAGCGGTCGGTCCGCTTGTTGTAACGCGTCTCGAGGAACTGGAGCGGGACCGTGGTGTCGCCGCCGGAGACCTCGACCAGGTCGAAGCCCGCTTCCTCGGCCCGGTAGGCGGCGAGCACGTACATGTTGATCAGCGCCTTGATGTCGTCCTCGCTCGCCCAGGCGGCATAGACGTTGCGCTCGGGGAAGACGTTCGAGGGCAGGCCGGAGGGGCCGCGAGCCGACTCGCGCGACTCGTAGCGCGGCGAGTGCATGCCGTTGTACCAAAGCTGCACGCCGGCCAGGCCGCCGTGCTTGTGGATCTCCTCGGTGAGGTGGCCGAGGTTGATCACGTCGCCCTCGTCCCATAGCCGCGAGGAGGTCCAGGGGTACTCGTCGGACTCCGGGTGGATCGAGCAGAAGCCGGTGTTGACGACACCCCAACCGCCCTCCGCCTTCATCGCGCGGAATGAGGCGTGGGTGCCAGGGCGATCCGGATAGCCGCTCGAGTGGGAGGTGGCCCAGAAGCGGTTGCGGGTGGTTTTCGGGCCGAAGGTGACCGGCTCGAACAACAGGTCGTGTCTGGGATCGCGTGACATCTGCACCTACTTCCTCTCCTGGTCGCTTCCTCTGCTCCTCCGGTGAGGCGCCTCTCAAACCTATAGGCTTAGAGGTATTCCGTCAAGGCGATCGAAGAACAGGCGCCCCGGCGCACGCGATAATCCCGGGCCGATGAGCGAGGCGCAGAAAGCGATCGAGGCGCCGGCGCTGCCGTTCCTGGCGCCGCTGCCGGGCGAGACGCGGACCGCCGAGGTCGCCCGGCAGCTGGAGGAGTCGATCGAACTCGGCCTTCTCCCTGCCGGCTCGCGCCTGCCCTCCGAAGGCGACCTCGCCATGCAACTCGGCGTCTCGGCGATGACCCTGCGCGAAGCGCTCGCCTCGCTGCGCGAGCAGGGGCTGATCGTCACCCGCCGCGGTCGCGGCGGCGGCAGCTTCGTCCAGGCCGCGGCGGGCAGGCGACGTTCCGGCGCGACCGCCCTGCGTAACTACTCCCTGAACGACCTGCGCGACCTCCTCGACCACCAGGGCGCGATCGCCACCGCGATCGCCCGGCTGGCCGCCGAACGGGCGGGCGCCGAGGACCTGCGGCGCCTCCATGCCGACAACGAGCGCTTCGAAGCGGGCGGCAACGCCGACGCGCGGAGGCGGGCCGACGCCCGCTTCCACGTCGACCTCGCGGTCGCCTCGCACTCGAGCCGCCTGACCGGCGAGGAAGTCCGCTTCCAGGGCGAGCTGAGCGGGCCGCTCTGGTTGCCGCACGGCGCCGGGGCCGATCCGGTGGCCCACGCCGCCGGCCACGCGGCGATTCTTGCCGCGCTCGAGCGGCGCAGCCCCGAGGCAGCAGGCGCGGCGGCCGAGACGGCGGTGCGAAGCGCCGCAGAGGCGCTCCTGGCGCGGCGTCTGGAGCTTTCTACGTGAGCGCGCGCGACACCAACCTGGACACCGTGCTCGATGACCTCGAGCTCCTCGTCGGCCGCCTCTTCGACTTCCTCGAGCTGGTCCGCCAGGAGCTCTACGCCCGCCTCGAGGAGGCCGACGCGGCCGGCGGGGCGCCGACCCTGGAGACGATCTCCGGCCTTGCCCGGGTCCTGCAAGGGCGGCTGGCGCTGGAGGGGACCCTCGTCGCCGGGGCCGGGATCTCCTTCGCCCCCGACGTCCTCGCAGGCAGCCCTCGCCACATGGAATGGTGGACGCGGCCGCGCGAGGAAGCCAGATCGCAGCCGCTGCCGGTCTCCTATGACCCGCAGAGCCTCTCCTTCTACGACTACCTGGAGGCCGAGTGGTTCGTCTGCGCCCGCGACCATGGCGCCTGCGTCGTCGGTCCCTACGTCGACGCCTTCGGCACCGACGAGGACGTGATCACGCTCTCGCTGTCCTGCCTTCACGCCGGCGCCTTCGTCGGCGTCTGCAGCCTCGACCTGCGGGCGGGCGAACTGGGCGTCCGGGTGACGCGCGCGCTGCGCGAGCTCGACCGCGGTGCCGCCCTCGTCAACGCCGAGGGCCGGGTGATCGCCTCGACCGTCGTCGCCCACCTGCCCGGGTCGCTGCTGCGCGATCTGGAGCCCGGCCGACGGCGCGGTGAGCGCACCGGGTGGAGCGTCCTGCCGCTCGACTGAGGCCCCTGCGGATCGCCTGCTTGACTTTTAACCTCTAAGAGCTTAGGTTTTCGCCCCGATGGCGGTCGACCACGACTATCTGGGCTCCCTGTTCGGGCTGGAGGGCAAGCGCGCCCTCGTCACCGGCGGCTCCAGTGGCATCGGCGCCGCGGCGGCCCGCGCCCTCGGTCACGCGGGCGCCGAGGTGGTCGTCGTCGGTCGCAACCAGGAGCGCGCCGAGGCCGTCGCCGGCGAGATCGAGGCCGACGGCGGCACCGCCGCGGTCGAGATCGCCGACCTCGGCGACCCCGCCCGCACCGAGGAGCTCGCCGCCGAGATCATCGACCGCCACGGCGACGTCCACATCCTCTTCAACTCGGCCGGGATCTTCGAGCGCGAGGCGGGTCAGGACACCCCGCTCGAGCTCTGGGAACGGGCGCTGGCCCTGAACGCCACCGCGACCTTCCTGATGTGCCGCGCCGTCGGCAAGGGCATGCTCGCCCGCGGCTCCGGCAAGATCGTCAACGTCGCCTCGACCGACGGCATCGTCGGCGTCCCCGAGCAGGTCGCCTACTGCGCCAGCAAGGGCGCGGTCGTGCAGCTGACCAAGACGCTCGGCGCGGAGTGGGCCTCCAAGGGCGTCCACGTGAACGCGGTCGGGCCCTGTGACTTCGACACGCCGATGATCGCCGGCGCGCTCGACGAACAGGAGTACAAAGACTGGATCCTCGAGGCGATTCCCGCCGGCCGCATAGGCGTGCCGAGCGAGATCGAGGGCGCGGTGGTCTACCTCGCCTCCCCCGCCTCCGACATGGTCTTCGGCCACATCCTCATGGTCGACGGCGGAAGGGTGGCGATCTGATGGCAGGTCGGGTCGAGGGGAAGGTCGCGTTGATCTCCGGCGGCGGCCGTGGCCAGGGTGCGGCCCACGCCCGGCTCCTGGCCGAGGAGGGCGCCGCGGTCGTCTTCGGCGACATCCTCGACGAGCCCGGCGCCGCCCTGGCGACGGAGCTCACCGACGCCGGTCTGGACGCCCGTTACGTCCACCTCGACGTCACCAAGCTCGGCGACTGGGAAGCCGCGGTCGCACTCTGCGAAAGCGAGTTCGGCGGCCTCGACATCGTCGTCAACAACGCCGGCATCGTCGGCTCGACCGCCTCGGTCGCCGACGAGACCGACGCCGGGTGGGAGCAGCTGATCGCCGTCAACCAGACCGGCGTGCTCTACGGGATGCGGGTGGCGATCGAGCCGATGCGTCTCCGCGGCGGCGGTTCGATCATCAACACCTCCTCGATCTGGGGAATCGCCGGGACCGAGGAGTACATCGGCTACCAGGCGACCAAGGGCGCCGTGCGGCTGATGACGAAAAGCGCCGCTCTCACCTACGCGCCGGACAAGATCCGCGTCAACAGCGTCCTCCCCGGCCTGGTGATGACGCCGATGCTCGACGACGAGCCGGAGGAGTCGATCGCCGAGCTGGCCCGGACCACGCCGCTCGGCCGCGGCGCCGACCCGCGCGAGATCTCCTACGCCGTCCTCTACCTCGCCTGCGACGAGTCGGCGTTCGTGACCGGCATCGACCTCGTCATCGACGGCGGCTTCCTGGCGCGCTGAGATGGGCGCCGCGGGCGATCCGGCGAACCATCGCCGGATCGGTCTGCGCTGGGACCCGCGCTGGGACCCGATCGACCTGCCGCGGATCGCCCGCTCGGCCGAGCAGCTCGGCTACGACGAGCTGTGGACGGTCGAGGACTGCTTCTCCAACGGCGGCCTGACCGCGACCGCACTGGCGCTGGCGGCGACCGAGCGGATCGAGGTCGGGCTCGGCCTGCTGCCGGCGATCGTCCGCAACCCGGCGATCGCGGCGATGGAGCTCGCCGTCCTGGCGCGCCTCTACCCGGGCCGCTTCCTCGCCGCCTTCGGCCACGGCGTCGACGAATGGATGGCCCAGATCGGCGACCGGCACGCGCACCGGATGTCGGTCCTCGAAGAGACCGTCGAGACGGTGCGGGCGCTGCTGCGCGGTGAGAAGCTCACCATCGACCGTCGCACCGTCCACCTCGACCGGGTAGTCCTCGAGCATCCGCCCGAGCAGGCGCCGCCGATCCTCATCGGCACCACCGGGCCACGCGGCCTGGCGCTCGCGGGCCGCGCAGCCGACGGCATCATCGTCGTCGAGGCCGCCTGCCCGGCGGCGGTGGAATGGGCGCGCGCCGCCGCCGCCCCCGACCCGGGCCGCGTGATCGTCTATTCCTTCCTCAGCATCGACGACGACGATGCGGCCGGCATCGCCGCGATCCGCCCGCCGCTGGAGACCTGGCTGAAGAGCGGAGTCTTCCCCGACATGGCCGAGCAGGCCGGCCTCGGGCGCGACGGCTCGGGGACCCTCTCCGACGACATGCTGCAGTCGATCGCCGCCGCCGGCAGCCCCGACTCCTGCCGCCGCACCATCGAAGGCCTCTGGGCCGCGGGCGCCGACAGCGTCGTCCTCCTGCCA